>DAISII010000006.1:0-17562 GCA_036822115.1 Candidatus Planktophila sp. | reverse complement strand
ATGATTCTTGAAGCACGCAAGATTCGCAAGAAACAAAGATTTGTTACTGCGCGAGTAGTGGCTACATACATACCGCCTCGTTGGTCACAACTTCGATTAGGGACAGAGCGGATATTTGAACATGTTCGTGGCAGGGTATTTCCAGACAATGATTCGATTCCAGTATCGATCCTTGATTCTGTCGATGATGAAGATTTATTAACACCAGTTAATATTTTTAGCTGGCTAACTGTCTTTAAGCGACCAGAAGTTATTGGCTTCTTGGCTATCGCAATTATTTCACTAGTTAATTCAAGAAACCGCTTAGGCGCAATAGTCGGTGGCGCTCTTGCGATCTCACCAGCTGGAGCCACCGACTTATGGAGAACATATTTCGAGTCATGGCATCAAGTCGGAATGGGTTCCTCCTTAGCCACTCCGCCCTGGGTTGCTGTTATCGCTCTTGCCTCACTAGGGGTATTGGGGAAAGTTCAATTCTTCATTACAACCTTTTTCCTTATTGCACCGCTATTGATTATGTGGACTGGCTTCCTATTGCTGAAGAAGTTAACAAGTAATAACTGGATCTCAATCCCAGCGGCATTTCTCTATGCAATTTCACCAGTAACAATCGCAGCAGTTAGCTCGGGCCACATTGGCACTTTAATTCTGCTGATTTTTGCGCCACTTGTTGCAATTATTCTTCATGATTGGTGGGCTATAGAAAAGTACAGCTGGCGAAAGATATTTGCAGTTTCGCTACTTTTCGCATTCTTGTATGCATTTAGCTTAATTAGTTTTGTAATTGCTTTAGTCGCATCGGTCGTTATCTCTATTGAAAATTTCAAAGAATATTCTGTCTCGCGAAATAGGGTCTTGTGGCTTGATCGTTTGGCAAAAAGGTCAGCACTTGTGTTTATTCCCTTTTTTGTTAATGCGCCATACTCTTTTGAGGCAGTAATAAACCCCAGCAGATTCTTGACAGAACCAGGTTTGCGAATCCCTGGAGGTGGAGCAATTGCTACCCTCACTGGAAATCCGGGTGGCCTTGGTTCTGTGCCGATGTGGTTGATCAGCCCTATTGTGTTGGTATTAGTCGTTTCTTTATTCTCTTCAACGCATGCGCGAGGTATTGCCGAGTATGGAATCGGTGCTCTTTCTCTGGCGATATTGGTCGGATCACTGTCAATTTCTACTCGCGGAAGTGAAGGCGCTGCAAAAGTCTGGACCGGCCCTGTGCTCACTATTGTGACCTTAGCTGCAGTAGCGGCAGGAACAGTATTGCTAGATAGTTTGCGCCAAACTTTGATATTGAGTCACATTCACTATCGACATTTTTTAGCTGCCATTCTGATTTTTATAACCGCCACTTATGCGGTTGTGGCTGTTGGATTCAACTTAACAATTGGCGCTAATTCTGCAGTTCAAGCAAATCGCGCCACTGTTATGCCGGCATTCTTGAGTGTTGAAACTGAAACCAAGATTTTAGTTTTGCGAGAAGTAGGAAGCGAAAACGAGAAAAGAATTCAGTATTACATTTCTAGAGGACACGACATTGCTTTAGGTCAGACCGATGTCGCCCCGCAAGAAAATGTCACTATTGCCCAAGCGGTACGTTCTTTAATTGATGGAACTGGAATAGCAAGCAGTGAGATCTTTGCTGACTACGGGATTAAGTATGTATTTGTGAAGAACCCCTTTAAAAAGGAAATCATTAGATCAATTGATGGTCTTGGTGGATTCACTCGAACATCTGCAACATCACTTGGTGTTGTATGGAGAGTCACTCAGCCAACTGGGCGACTGTTATTTGTTGCGAATGATGGAAAACGATCGGTTCTTGAAACCGGCGAATATGGTGCACGCACATTGGTACCGGGTCCTGGAACCTTGATTCTCACGGAAACCTCCAACAGATCATGGCAGGTCCTGCAAAATGGTGATCGTTTGGAGCGCACGAATAATGAACGTGGATTGCCTACATTTAAAGTCACAGAATCTGGTGAGATTTCATTACTGCATGACGGAACAGTTCGCCGCGGCTGGCTTTCACTTCAACTGATTTTCTTAGTTGTAGTACTAGTGATGGCCCTTCCTGCCGGTCGCCGAAAGAGTGAAATTTCCGAAGAGGAGTTGGCATGAGATTTCGCAGATCAATCGGTTTATTGGCGGTATTAGTAACTGCTTTGTGCATTGATGGATTATTTTCAGTCGCGGTAACCACGAAGAGCTACTCAGAGAGTTATCCAGCAGTTGTCTGTCCACCAACTCTTAATGGCCTATCTTCGCAAATTTCACTTGCATCTAAGCAAACCCCTTTCCAGAAACTTCAAAACCGCACGACTAAAACTGAGCCAGTAAAAGTCTTGCGTTTGTCTGTTAAAAGAGATTCATTAGTCTTTGATTCTGCTGGCGTGACTCCCGTGGTGTGGCAAAGCAAAGCAGCTAGTTGGGCTGGTGGTGCATTGTGTAGCGGTCCTGCAACTTCTCAATGGTTTGTTGGTGGAACAGCTGACATAACCACAAGAGGACGTTTAATCATTGTAAACAGCGGGCTCAGCGATGCAGTCGTAGATGTGCAAAGTTTTACCGAAAACGGGAAACAACCACTTCGCACAATTACCGTGGTATCGAAAAACTACCTGGTTATTCCACTAGATACTCTAACTCCTGGTGATAAGAATTTAACGGTACATGTTGCGCCACGTTCGGGACGAGTTAATGCTTTCATGATTGACGAGCAGGGCAAGGGATTAAGGTCACTCGGTGGAGATCTCGTTAATTTCGCACCAGGTGCAAGTAAGTCATTGATGATTCCCGCTATACCGAATCAAATTGTGAGGAACTCAAAAGCCTTACCTCATACTTTAAGAGTCTTAACCCCTGGTGATGTGGATGCAAGTGTGACCGCCGAAGTATTGTCTGCCGATGGTGTTTTTGTACCAGTTGGATTGACTTCACGTTCAATAAGCGCCGGAACAGTATCTGAGTTCCAATTAACTCCACAGATAACTTCGTCAATAATGGCTATTCGAATTACCTCAACAGAACCAGTAGTAGCAGCAGTAAAGTCCACCATAACTGTTTCTAGCAAAAAAGACTTTGTCTGGAGCACTTCTGCTCCCGCGCTTGTGCCACTGACAATTGCAATATCTGGATTGGCTCCACTTGTTTCATTTACCGGAGATCGTATAAACGTCTCCCTAGATGTGACGCTAAACGATGGAAAAGTACTACGAAAGAACTTAAAAGGAAGTGACATTGCAACTTGGCGAGCACCAGAGGCAGCGCGATCTTTTACGATTACAAAAGTAGGCCCTGAAACCTTTGCAGGAGCTCTTGTTTCTTCGATTAATGGGTATGGGTACTTTCCAATAGCCCCTGGAAGTCTTTTAACAAAGATTGAATTACCAGATTCAAATATTCGCGTCCTAAATCCCTGACAATCCCAAGATATTTACTCTGTTCCCACTAATCTTTCACACATGAGAACACAAGGCGGTCGTGGCTGCTCCCGCGCAGGGTGCAGATCGCAGGCAACAATGACACTGACCTATGTGTACTCCGAATCAACAGCTGTTGTTGGTCCACTCGCAACATATTCCGAGCCACATGCATACGACCTTTGTGCAGTCCATGGTGCACGGTTGAAAGTTCCTCACGGCTGGAATGTCATTAAACAAGAACTTGATGGCCAGGCACAGGGGCCAACCGAAGATGACTTAATGGCAATCGCAGATGCTGTTCGCGAAGTTGCAAGTAAAGAAATTGTTGAAGGCGCACCTGTTGAAAGTTTATCCTCGCAACAGCACATTGGTCGTCGTGGTCACTTACGCGCTGTTCCTTCTTCGGAGTAATTAATGTACGAGTTTGCCCAAATATTTAAAGCCTATGACATTCGCGGTTTAGTTGATGTAGAAATTGATGGTGACTTCGCATTTGCAACCGGCGTTGCATTTGCACGTTTTCTGCAGATCGAGAGAGAACCAGGAACAATCGTGATCGGTGAAGATATGCGCCCATCATCACCTTTATTAGCTGATGCATTTTCTGCAGGAGCTACATCACTAGGCATGGATGTAATTCGTATAGGGCTCGCATCAACAGACATGCTGTACTTCGCATCAGGAAAATTAGGATTACCTGGTGCGATGTTTACCGCAAGCCATAATCCAGCTGAATACAATGGAATAAAGCTTTGCTTAAGCGATGCCCGCCCAATTGGAAAAGAATCTGGTCTGGCAACAATTGAAAACTTTGTTCGCAAAGGTTCGCCGATCGCATTTCGAAATGTTGGTGTTGAAAAACAGCGCAACATGCTTGAAGAATATGTGGATCATCTTTTAACTCTTGTGGATATTAAAAATATTCGCCCACTCAAAATAATCGTGGATGCAGGCAATGGAATGGCCGGGCACACCGCACCCGCAATCTTTGCTCGACTCAATTGTGAAGTTATCCCTATGTACTTTGATCTTGATGGAACATTTCCAAATCACGAGGCTAATCCACTGGATGAAAGTACATTGAGCGATCTAAAGCAAGCAATGATTGAACAGAAGGCTGATCTTGGTTTGGCCTTTGATGGGGATGCAGATCGTTGCTTCTTGGTTGATGAACGAGGAGTAGCCGTTAATCCATCGGCGTTAACTTCGTTGATCGCACATCGTGAATTAATCAAACGCCCAGGCTCATCAATTATTTATAACTTAATATCATCCCGCGCTGTCCAAGAAGTTGTTACCGAAAATGGCGGAGTTGGATTAAGAAGCCGGGTGGGTCACTCTTACATTAAGAAAATGATGGCAGATAGTGGCGCTATTTTTGGTGGCGAACATTCTGGGCATTTCTACTTTAAAGAATTTTGGCGTGCAGATTCGGGAGCATTAGCTGCGTTGCATGCAATTGCTGCCTTGGGAGAGAGCGACTCAACGATGTCAGCATTATTAGCGCCATATAACAGATATGTTATTAGTGGTGAAATAAATTCAAAGGTCGCAGATGCCAAAGTAGCTACTGAAACTGTTGAAAAGAGTTACACATCAGATCAGGTCACAATCGATCATCTGGATGGATTAACAGTTAACGGGGATACCTGGTGGTTTAATCTTCGTCCATCAAATACGGAGCCACTACTTCGACTCAATGTTGAGGCATCTACACAGGCTCAAATGGAGACCGTGCGTGATGCGGTTCTCTCACTTATTCGCGGCTAATTCCCGTTTTCCATTAGAGAGTTTAAGCGTGTGGCGGTAATCTTTACCCATAGTCGCCTAGCACTGTAGAGCCCTACGCCTTAGGTACCCAAACAACACTTTGAATACCACTTAAGGAGATATACGTGAACGTTCCAGTAACAGCAACTCTTCCAGCACATGACATTGCAGATGCTTCACTTGCTGCCGAAGGTAAAAAGAAAATTGAATGGGCTGAGCGCAACATGCCTGTCCTTGCACAAATCCGTGAGCGCTTTGAAAAGTCGCAACCATTTGCAGGTGTTCGTATTTCTGCATGTATGCACGTGACAACAGAAACAGCTAACTTGATGCGTGTTCTAAAAGCTGGCGGAGCAGAGATTGCACTGTGTGCATCAAACCCACTGTCAACACAAGATGACACAGCAGCAGCACTTGTTCACGAATACGGAATTTCTGTATTCGCCCGAAATTCAGTAGACCGCGATGGTTACTACAAGCACATTAATGCTGCACTAGATATCGCACCTCACCAAGTATTTGATGATGGCTGCGATCTAGTAAACACACTTCACACAACACGTAAAGAATTGATTCCAGGCATCACAGGTGGTTGCGAAGAGACAACTACTGGCGTAATCCGTCTCAACCAGATGGCTAAAGATGGAGCACTTCAGTTCCCAATGATCGCTGTTAATGACACCGATACAAAGCACATGTTCGATAATCGTTACGGAACAGGTCAATCAACTCTTGACGCAGTTTTCCGCGCAACTAACTTCTTGCTTGCAGGCCGTGTAGTAGTTGTTGCTGGTTTTGGATACTGCGGAAAAGGCGTTGCAGAACGTGCAAAGGGAATGGGCGCAGATGTAGTTGTCACAGAAATTGATCCAACGAAGGCACTTGATGCAATGATGCAAGGCTTCCGAGTGATGCCGATGCTAGATGCAGCAGCCCTTGGTGATGTGTTCATTACGGTTACAGGTAATCGCGATGTATTGCGTGACGAGCACTTTGCAGTTATGAAGGATGGCGCAATCATGGCCAACTCAGGCCACTTTGATATCGAAATCGATGTTGCATGGCTAGAGCAGAATGCAAAGACAAAGAATGCAAAAATGCGTCACCAAACTGATGAATATGTATTGGCAGATGGACGTCGCCTGCTACTGCTTGCAGAAGGTCGTCTCGTTAACTTGGGCGCAGCAGAAGGCCACCCAGCATCAGTTATGGATATGTCATTCTCTGATCAAGCACTAACAGCTGAATACCTTGTTAAGGAAGCAAAGAACCTAAAGCCAGGTGTTCATGAGGTTCCTACTTACATTGACAAAGAAGTTGCTGCACTTAAGTTGATCAGCATGGGCGGTCGTATTGACGTGCTAACTCCTGCACAAGATATGTACCTGAACTCTTGGGAGCACGGTAGCTAATGACCTTAGTAATGGTCGTCGATGACGACCAGGATCTCGCGGAGATGCTTGGCATCGTTTTAACCGGTGCCGGCATCGACGTGGATCTAGTAAGTCGTGGTGACGAGGTCATGGATGTTTTCCGCAATAATCCACCAGATTTAGTGTTGCTGGATGTTATGTTGCCTGGCCTTGATGGAATCGAAGTGTGTAAATTGATTCGCGCTGAATCAATGGTTCCAATCGTCATGCTTTCAGCTAAAGGTGACACGCAAGATGTTGTAAAGGGATTAGAAGCCGGTGCCGATGATTACATGGTTAAACCATTTCGTCATCCATCCGAGCTAATTGCTCGAATTCGCACACGGTTACGTCGCACCAATGCTGAAGTTCTAGGGCTATTAACCATTGGTGATTTAGCAATTGATGTACAAGCACATCAGATTCTGCGTGCAGGTAAGCAAATTGCATTAACCCGACTTGAATTTGATTTACTGGTTGCACTGGCTAAAGAACCAGGTCGAGTCTTCACTCGCGATGCATTGCTCAGCGAAGTATGGGGATATCGTCATTCAACAGATACGCGATTAGTAAATGTTCACGTCCAGCGCCTACGTTCAAAGATTGAACACGACGCTGAGCACCCAGAAATTGTCATCACAATTCGCGGTGTTGGCTACAAAGCTGGAGTCATGGGCGGTTCCTAATCATGAACCGTTTTTTGTGGAAACCTCGTAACTCTCTTGCCTTCAAGGTAATCATTTCAACTGTAATCCTTTCTCTTGGTGTTGTTTGGATTACCGGATCTGCCCTTAATTCAAGGCTTTCTAGCGGAATTAAAGAGGTGAACCTAAACTCTGCAATAGTCGAAGCGAGATCCACGATCTTTACCGCTGATTATCGCTTCTTGCTTGCCCAGGGTGAAAAAGATGAAGTTGTACAAAAAGTAGTTGATGATGTGATTAGTTCTGCAACAACGATTACATCTAATGAAAATACACGCGAAGTAGTTTTTGTGCGCAGTCCTGGCAATACGATGGTTAAGAATTACGAAATTGCTTCTAACTTTTTGGATCCTGTGACAATCTCGAATTCACTCAGTGAGCGGGTCAGAAAATCTAACGACACTGTTTGGCAATACACGACTATGCGTTATTTACAAGGGATAAACATATCGGGGCTTGCTATTGGACAGAAGGTTCAAATTCCAGGTGCAGGTCAATACGAAATGTATATTGTTTTTTCACTTGCAAATGAAAAAAAGACACTCAATTTAATTAATAGCTATCTCATCATTGCAGGATTAATTCTGCTTCTATTAATTGGGTTGATTACCTGGCTCGTTGTGCGACAGGTTGTTAAACCTGTACGTGAAGCAGCTCGAATCGCAAGCGAGTTCACATCAGGAGATTTTAGACAGCGGATGAAGGTTAATTCACAAGATGAAATATCAAGACTTGGTCGCGCTTTTAATGAAATGGCTGAGTCACTCGAACAACAAATTGCAAGATTAGAAAACTTATCTCGGGTTCAGCAACGTTTCGTTTCAGATGTGTCACACGAATTGCGGACCCCGTTAACAACATTACGAATGGCATCCGAAGTGATTTCAGCATCCAGAGAAAGCTTTGACCCAACAGTTGCTCGTAGCACCGAATTATTAGTCGCACAGCTAGATCGTTTCGAACGTCTACTGGAAGACTTGCTAGAGGTTTCGCGATTTGATGCTGAAGTTGCAATTTTAGAAGCTGTTGATTTCGATATTGTGCAATTAGTTAATCGCTGTGCAGAAGATCTGGCACTTGTTGCCAATGAGAGAAAGACGCAGATTTTCGTTAAGTCTTCAGAGCCTGCAATCATGATCAAAGCCGATATTCGCCGCGTTGAGCGTATTTTGCGCAATCTCATGTCGAATGCGATTGATCATGCCGAAGAAATTCAGATTGATGTTCAAATCCAAGCTAGTGAAAACGATGTAGCTGTAGGTGTCCGAGATTACGGAATTGGTCTTGATGAAAACTCTTTAACGAGAGTTTTTGATCGCTTCTGGCGCGCTGATCCTTCAAGAGCACGTACACGTGGGGGCACCGGGCTTGGGCTTTCAATCGCACTAGAGGATGCGCGATTACACAATGGTGAACTTGAAGCGTGGGGACGCCCAGGACGAGGTGCTCACTTTGTTGTCACCTTGCCACGAAAAACATGGGAGTCAATTGACCGCCGCCTGATTCCGCTGCAGCCAGAAGATTACAGAGCTTAGTTTCCACATATTGGCTTTCCAAATATCGGCAGTAACCATTAACACTGCAGTATCGGCCCATGCAAACCTTTTCAGAGCTCTCGCATTTAATTTTTCCCACTAGATGTTATGGATGCAATTCATTAGGAATCAGTATTTGCACTACTTGCAGACGCGAGTGGATCCCGCACTATTACAAGACTCAAATCAACCTACTGAATGTCCATTCGGCAATTATGTACACACCAACAGCTTCTAAAATAATTCTTGCTGCCAAAGAAAATGGTTTGCAGGGCGCAGATGATTTGTTGATTGCAGCGATTGAGCATGTGTTAGGAAAAGCCAACTTAGATAGAGGCTACTTCACCTTGGTTCCGGTTCCTTCAAGTAAACAATCACAACGTCGTCGTGGCCGTAGTTTCATTCTTGATTTAACGGAGGTAATTTCCAAGCGGACTGGTATTCCGGTAAATGATTGTCTTGCGCTTTCACGACGAGTCTCTGATCAAAGTGGGCTCACGCGTGTACAGAGAAGTTCGAATATGCAGGGAGCGTTTTCGCTAAAAAATGGGGCGATACTTCGTGGTGATGCAATTGTGATTGATGATGTCGTCACAACCGGTGCGACCCTGCGAGAAGCCGCCAGGGCCCTGAATTCGCAGGGTTTTCATGCCTTCGGCTCAGTGTGCGCGGTTACCGCCTGTGTGGCTCAGCCTCTACGATAAGGGGGTGAAAAGGCGCTCCATCCCGCTCAAGGGTTGATGGGTCAGCCACGATGAAAGGTTAAGAATCAATGCCAGCATTTGTAGACAAGATTTTGCGTGCAGGCGAAGGACGCATCCTTCGTGATCTAAGCAAGGTCGTTGCCTTAGTCAATGCTCAGGAGGCTCGCTGTGTTGCGATGTCTGATTCTGATCTCCGCAATCAGACTGGGATTTTCCAAGAGCGATACGCAAAGGGCGAATCTCTTGATGATTTGCTACCAGAAGCTTTTGCGGTTGTGCGCGAAGCAGCAAAGCGCACACTTGGCCAGCGTCACTATGACGTACAAATTATGGGTGGAGCAGCACTTCACAAGGGCAACATTGCAGAAATGCGTACCGGTGAAGGTAAGACTTTGGTGTCAACTTTGCCTTCCTACCTCAACGCTCTTGCAGGTCGTGGCGTGCACGTTGTTACAACGAATGATTATTTAGCAGAACGCGATAGCGAATGGATGGGTCGAGTACACCGTTTTCTCGGTTTAAAGGTTGATGTAATTCTTGCAAATATGACACCTTCAGAACGACGTAAGGCATACCTGGCAGACATTACATACGGAACGAATAATGAATTTGGTTTTGATTATCTTCGCGACAACATGGCCTGGTCTCTCGAAGAGTGCGTACAACGCGAACACTTCTTTGCAGTAGTCGATGAAGTTGACTCAATTTTGATTGATGAAGCCCGAACACCATTGATTATTAGTGGACCTGCTGACAAGGCAACTAAGTGGTACGTCGAATTTGCCAATCTTGTCAATAAATTACAGCGCGATGTTCATTATGAAGTAGATGAAAAGAAAAAGACTTGTGGAGTTATTGAAGAAGGCGTAGCAAGAGTTGAAGAAATGCTACAAATTGGCAATCTCTACGAATCAGCGAATACGCCAATGATCGGCTACTTAAACAATGCAATCCGCGCTAAGGAGCTCTTCAAGCGCGACAAAGATTACGTTGTAATGAATGGCGAACTTTTAATTGTTGATGAGCACACTGGACGCATGTTGGCTGGTCGTCGCTACAGTGAAGGCCTACATCAGGCACTTGAAGCTAAAGAGCGTATTGAAATTAAGGATGAAAATCAGACTCTTGCAACGATTACCTTGCAGAACTATTTCCGCTTGTACTCAAAGCTTTCTGGTATGACAGGTACAGCTTCAACAGAAGCATCTGAATTTCATCAGATTTATAAGCTCGGAGTAGTTCCTATTCCCACAAACCGCGATATGCAACGAATTGATTCACCAGATTTGGTATACAAAACTGAAGCAGGAAAGTTTGCTGCTGTGACGGCTGATATTGCAGAACGTCACCGCAAAGGTCAGCCAGTATTGGTTGGAACAGTCAGTGTTGAAAAGTCAGAAGAACTTTCTGCATTTTTACGCAAGTCAGGTGTGCCTCACGAAGTTCTCAACGCCAAGCATCACGAACGCGAAGCCGCGATTATTGCTCGTGCCGGTGTGCATGGGGCTGTAACAGTTGCTACCAACATGGCTGGTCGTGGTACTGACATCATGCTTGGTGGAAACCCAGAATTCATGGCCGACTTTGAATTACAACGTCGCGGAATTTCACCAGTTGATAATGCTGAAGAGTATGAGAAGGAATGGCCAGCTGAAATTGCACGACAAAAGGCAGCGGTTGAAAAGGGTCACGAAGATGTAGTTTCTCTAGGTGGCTTGTATGTTCTAGGAACAGAACGCCACGAATCTCGTCGTATTGATAACCAGCTGCGCGGTCGATCTGGACGTCAAGGAGACCCAGGTGAATCTCGTTTCTATCTTTCATTGCAAGATGATTTGATGCGTCGCTTTAACTCAGGAATGGTTGAGCGCTTCTTAACAGCAGCAGGCCTTCCTGAGGACGCGCCAATTGAATCAAAGATGGTTTCAAACGCTATTCGTTCTGCACAAACTCAAGTTGAAGCACAGAACTTTGAAATGCGTAAAAATGTTTTGAAGTATGACGATGTTATGAACCGTCAGCGCACCGTTACTTATGGAGAGCGCCGGATGGTTCTAGAGGGTGCAGACATCAAGGATCAGGTAGCAGGATTCGTTTCCGATACTTTGACCGCATATGTTCAGGCGGCAACTGCCAATGGATATGCAGAAGATTGGGATCTTGACACTCTATTTACTGCGATTAAAACAATTTATCCAATTTCATTTACCATCGATGAACTACTCGCAGAGGTTGGCTCTCGCGCAGGGTTGGATGCAGAGTACTTGAGTGCTCGTGTAAATGATGATTGCAAGGCAGCGTATGCACAACGCGAAGTAGCACTTGGTGCTGAAGTTATGCGCGAACTAGAGCGCAAGGTGTTGCTTTCTGTTCTAGATCGTAAATGGCGTGAGCACTTGTACGAGATGGACTATCTACAAGAGGGTATTGGGCTACGTGCAATGGCGCAGCGTGATCCACTTGTTGAGTACCAAAAAGAGGGCTTTGATCTTTTTGCAGCCATGATGGATGCAATCAAGGAAGAGATTGCTGGATTCTTGTTTAACATCGAAGTCACTGTAGAAAGCTCAAACAATGAAGTTGTTGCACCTGGACTTGAGGCCAAACATGTGCCTGCAACTGGATTGCAGTACACGGCAGCAGATGAGTCCGGTGTTCGCACAACTGGTGATGTTTCTCGAAATGCGCAATGTCCATGCGGGTCTGGCAAGAAGTACAAACGTTGTCACGGTGGCGCTGCTTAACTTAAATCAAAGTTAATGCAGTACAGAGCCATCGTCCATCAAGTCCTTCAAATCGGATTGCTACAACACGCAATCGATCAGCGTAACGAACCGTGACCGTCGATTCGATAATGCCATCTAGCGGCTCAGTAACTTTAATCTTTCTAATTCTTCCAACTAATTTCTGCTGCCCAGCTTTTCGCTGTAAATCTGCGTAAATAAGGTGATGGCACATCGCTTGGACTTGTGAAGCAGATCTGCGTCCAGCCCATATTTCTACAACATTGTGAATAAACTGAAACATCAATTCATGGATGTCCGGTAAATCTGCAGCCGATGTTGGTTCAGGGGCAAACTCCGCCTCGTACTCCTCGCCAAATGTTGATGCAACTAGGTAAAGACGTGGCTTTTGTGGGACCGGTACAGGTATTTCGGGGCGAAACATTTCAAGTACTAGATGTTGCCAATCTTCATGCGGATCACTTGAAATGGGCGTTAGATCAATGGTTGAGAAAGATGGTTCCTGGCTGTATGTGAGTTCTGTTGTCATGGACTGACAATTGCTCTGTTCTCATGCACATACCTCAGACTTAAGGATGGTTCGATTTCATACTTAAGTACCACTGTGGACAAAGAAGAAGTAGATGTCACCAATAGGGTTTGGGTGCTCCTATGACTCTATATAAGAAAAAATCTTCTTCACGACTTCCTTTGGCGGTAACGCTTATCGCGGCGGCATTCATTTCATCATTCTTGATTGCAGCACTTTCAAATAAGGGATCAGATTATTGGGTAATCAATGCTCCTATTTCACCTGGCCATCAAATTTCAGCAGCAGATGTATCTCTTGCCCATTTCAATTTAGATTTGAGCGGTCAGTTTTATCTGAGCAGTGAGACTGAACCAATTGGAATGGTGGCGACTCGAATCATGCGTATCGGTGAAATCATTGGTAGTAATGATTTATCGTCAGCTATCGATGCGATGTCCACTAGTGCGGTACCAATTAGCGTCCGCTCCGTCGATGTCGCTACCGGGTTAAGTATTGGCGAAGATGTAGATATCTATTGGGTGTTAGATACTCAAAGTGGTGAAGACTCAATGGATCCAATCTTGATACTTGGGGGAGTCACCTTGCTCAGTTACGACGATGCAGGAAAAAGTTTTGGAAGTGACATCGGATTATCAGTAGCTGTAGAAGAAACACAAGTACTTAGACTCTTGAGCGCTACAACCTTAGGTCGCTTAGTGGTGGTCAGATCACATGTCTGAGTTAGAGATGCCCACTGTAATAACTGCTATTTCAGCTTCCGAAACAGAGGGATTCATTGCGGGCACATTATTTGCTCAAGGGTGGAGCGTTATATTTCGAGCGATCGATTGGGTTTCGCTGGAGCGATTTATTCTCAATAATCAAGAAGTTGCCCATGGCGCACTGCTGTTGTTTGCATCAGATCTGCCAGGAATCTCAAAAGCAAATCTAGATTCAATTGCACCAAAAGTTCGTCAAAGTATTGGTTTTTCTGCCGAACAGCAGCGGGATGGGGATTTTAAAGATCTCTATGAGGTTCCAAAAACAACTACCGACCTAGTCACTCTGGTGCGTGGTTTTGTACGGGCCCCAATGCTGCGTGGAGTTAATACACCACAACGTGTCTTACGAAAGGCACGAGTTATCGCAGTTGGATCAGCGGGTAGCTACACCGGGTGCACAATGTTAGCAATTAACATGGCAATGGAGTTGAGCATTCTGGAGAAACCAACATTGCTCATCGAAGGAAACTATCGCGCACCATCTATAGCTGCTTATCTAGCAATGCGAAACATCAATAGTGAATCACAGTGGAAAACTATTGCCCCTAATTTATCCTTAACTGAAATCAATCAAGAATATGCCGGCAGAATCGATGAGTTTATGGAGCGCGCGGCAGCAGAGTTCGAATTCGTCGTCGTCGATCTAGGATCCATTTCTGGCCTTTCAAATCGACTTACAGATCGCCGTTGGACTTCGACCATGACCACCTGGTGCTGCGATCAAGCAGATGAGTTAATGATTGTTTCCAGGGCAGATCAACTGGGAGCGCATAGATTGGCGCAAGTTATAGAACTCTTGCGGAATACCTCAGTGCGAGCGGGCCTTAGTTTTGTCATGAATATGAAATCTCCTGGCAAGCGAGGCGAAAAGGAGGAAGCACAGTTCTTAAGTTGCGCAACCGCTTTGAAGCCAATACGAATCAGGAGTATCGCGAAGGATTCTCGCGCAGTTATGGCCGCCGAAGACGAGCATGCGACCTTGGTAGAGATTAATGAGCGCTCAAATGTGCGTAAATCAATAGCAGAACTGGCCCGTGAACTAAAAAGTTGATATCTATTACTATTACCCAATGCGTGCATATCTTCCAATTACTCACAAAGATCTCGAAAGCTTTATAACCAGCAAGAGCTTTGAAGTCGATGAACTATATGCACCCACCATTCACTTTGTTGTTGAAAATCCTGATTGCGATGAAGAAGAGCTCGAATATTTGTTGTCAGTTGCTGCAAGCGAAAAGGCTTTAGAGCTTCGGCTTTCTGAAAAAGCTCCAGGGATTGTCCTAGCTTTTGAAATTGAAAAGGAATTCATAGGCGAGCACTACGCCCAATCAATAACCCTTGTTTCTCCATTGCTATGGAGTCAGGTTCAGTGCGCATTGCTTGCCTTCCAGGGCGATGATGAACTGGTGTGGTTTGCCACCCAAGAGATCGAACTGCACTTGGCGGAGTGGAAGTAACCATGTTTCAGTTAGAGAACTTAATGGGAGGCCGCACCTCGGTAACTTTTGATCAATCCCATCGACTACGCGAATTGGTGGCGGATTGGCAGTTGTTATCTGATCTGTCCTTTGCAGATTTAATTCTGTGGGTTCCAATTCGTAAAGATATAAAGCTGTGGCCAACAGGTCATATTGCGGTGGCCCACATTCGCCCAACAACATCTTCTACTGTTTTCAGCAACGATGTCATTGGCGATGAAGTCTTGTGGGGAGCTCGTCCAAACATTGATGAAGCGCTTTCATCAGGCGACATTGTGCGAAATACTGAACCCGAACATGTTGGCGATTTATTGATCAAAGAGGAAACAATCCCTGTGTTCTTTGAAGGCCATGTGATTGCTGTAATTTCGCGTCACCGTAATGCAGAACATATGCGTTCGCCTGGCAAACTCGAATTAAATTATCGAGAAATCGCAAAGCATTTGTATCAAATGGTGGCCGAAGGAAACTTTCCATACCAATCTGCAGCCTCATTATTTGAACCAGTTCCACGTGTGGGTGATGGACTCATACGACTTGATGTAAATGGTGCTATTTCTTTTGCTAGCCCTAATGCAAAATCAGCATTTTCTCGCATGGGCTGGCATGGCGAACTAGAAGGCCACAATCTTGGCGAGGTCGCAGAAAAAGTTGTGACCGCCTCACCAAATGCACAAGAAGAAGGTATTCGTACTCGTTTAAATGGTAAAACTCTGCGCCGTGTAGAAATTGATAATCAAGGTGCAACGATTGATCTTTTGGTATTGCCACTGATTCAAGGAACAGATCGAATTGGCTCAATCGTTTTATTGCAAAACGTCACCGAACTTCGCCGACGTGATCGCGAGTTGGTAACTAAAGATGCAACTATTCGCGAGATTCACCATCGTGTAAAAAATAATCTACAGACCGTATCTGCACTACTTCGGCTGCAGTCTCGTCGTATTGATGATCCATCTGCCGCCGCAGCGCTGGATGAAGCTGTTCGCCGAATTGCATCTATCGCGCTGGTGCATGAAACACTTTCTAATAGCACTGAAAACACTGTTGCCTTCGACGAGGTACTGACTTCGCTAGTTACACATGCGCTAGAACTAAGTCCACGTATGGGTCAGTTAAGCATCGAACGCGTAGGAAAACTTGGTTCGCTTGAATCTAGGGTTGCAACGCCTCTGTCATTGGTCGTGACGGAATTGATCCACAACGCGCTCGAACACGGTTTATCCGAATCTGGAACACATTTGAGAATCGAGTTGCAGCGCTATAGCAATGAAGGTCTGATCACGATCTCTGATGATGGCGTGGGCCTGCCAGCTGGGTTTGATTTAGCAACATCATCAAACCTGGGGCTACAAATTGTGCGTACGCTGATTGAGAATGAATTAAAGGGTGAATTGAAGCTGGAATCTACACACCAAGGAACGCACGCAAAGTTGCGCTTCCCGATTTAAATCTGGTTTTGTTGCTCCATCAAACGCGCACGATTTCGTGCGGCACGACGCTTTAGAGCACGGCGCTCATCTTCAGATAGGCCGCCCCACACACCCGCATCTTGTCCGCTCTCAAGTGCCCAGGTTAAGCATGGCTCTTTTACAATGCAGCGATTACAAACCTTTTTGGCTTCTTCGATTTGGGTAAGGGCTGGGCCTGTGTTTCCAACAGGGAAGAAAAGCTCCGGATCCTCATCGCGGCAGGCTGATTGATGTCGCCAATCCATAGCGTGTCTCCTTAGGGAAGTACAACTTTTAAAAAGTTACGTGGTGTAAATACACGCAGTTGTGCGTGCAAGGTCTTAATTGTCCCTGCTGCAGCGTTGATATACAAGGATGTACGCAAAGTGTTTTCGCAGATCAGAGTGATTTACCTCAAGTGTGCCCCCGACAGGAATCGAACCTGTGCACCTGCCTCCGGAGGGCAGTGCTCTATCCCCTGAGCTACGGGGGCTCGTGGGTTTAAGCACAAGGTTATCAGCGGGTGCGAATATCTCTGCATACTGCAAGAATTCACGCATGAGATCAACGGCGTACTTTGCAACAGGTTGTTTTTGGGGAGCAGAACGTCGCTTCTGGCAGATGGATGGAGTCGTTGAAACAAGCGTTGGATACATGGGTGGAATTCGCCCAAACCCATCCTATGAACAGGTGTGCACAGGCGTTACGGGCCATGCCGAAATGGTGAAGGTTGTATTTGATGAAACTCTTGTTTCATACCAGCGATTGCTAGAAGAGTTTTGGACGATGCACGACCCAACATCTTTAAACAAGCAGGGTGGAGATATTGGAACCCAGTATCGCAGCGCTATTTTTACAACAAATCCGGATCAGCTGAAAACCGCGCTCGCATCACGCGATGCGTATCAGAACGTTTTGACACCTGCAGGTATGGATGAAATTTGCACAGAAATTCTTAGTGCAGCTGGCATTGAATACTTTGAGGCCGAGGAGTACCACCAAAAATACTTACAGAAAAATCCCAACGGATATGACTGTCATTCAAG
>DAISII010000005.1:18556-18904 GCA_036822115.1 Candidatus Planktophila sp. | reverse complement strand
CACGCGGAGTAAATGGAATGTGACCACTTGGTGCTTGTTGACCTTGACCAATGATTTCTTCAACTTGTGCGCGTACGCCTTCAAGTGAAATGCCCAATGATTCGAGCCCTTTAGCTGCAACGCCTTCACCTTCGTGGATTAATCCCAAGAGGATGTGCTCGGTGCCGATGTAGTTGTGATTGAGCATGCGTGCTTCTTCTTGGGCCAGCACAACAACTCGGCGGGCTCGGTCGGTAAAGCGCTCAAACATGGGCGGTGCTCCTTTGGGTCGATCTTTCGTTAAGCCTAATACCTGCGAGGCTACGCTCGCGAGGCGGAATTGCTCTGACCTTTACAACCCCAAATATG
>DAISII010000005.1:0-18546 GCA_036822115.1 Candidatus Planktophila sp. | reverse complement strand
CACGCGGAGTAAATGGAATGTGACCACTTGGTGCTTGTTGACCTTGACCAATGATTTCTTCAACTTGTGCGCGTACGCCTTCAAGTGAAATGCCCAATGATTCGAGCCCTTTAGCTGCAACGCCTTCACCTTCGTGGATTAATCCCAAGAGGATGTGCTCGGTGCCGATGTAGTTGTGATTGAGCATGCGTGCTTCTTCTTGGGCCAGCACAACAACTCGGCGGGCTCGGTCGGTAAAGCGCTCAAACATGGGCGGTGCTCCTTTGGGTCGATCTTTCGTTAAGCCTAATACCTGCGAGGCTACGCTCGCGAGGCGGAATTGCTCTGACCTTTACAACCCCAAATGTGGCGGGGTTATGCCCGAAATTGGACTAAATCTGGGTGGTTATAGCTTTTTGAGCATTCGGGTATTTCCCAGGGTATTGGGCTTTACCGACTCAAGATCAAGGAACTCGGCCACACCAGCGTCATATGACAGTAAAAGCTCCTTGTAGATCTCGGGCTCCACTGGAGTTCCTTCAATGATTTCAAAACCATGACGCCCAAAGAACTCTGTTTCAAAGGTCAAACAAAAGATTCGATCAACACCAATGACTTGTGCACGATCAATGATTGATTCAAGAATCTGGTGTCCAACACCTTTACCACGAAGCTTTTCTGAAACTGCAACTGTGCGCACTTCTGCAAGGTCCTCCCACAAAATGTGCAGTGCGCCGCAGCCAACAACTTCATCGCCCTCAACAGCAACAGTGAACTCTTGGACACTTTCATACAAAGTTACAGTCTCTTTTGTAAGCAAACGACCTTGTGGAGCATAAGAATCAATTAACTGACGTATGCCTTTAATGTCACTGGTACGTGCTGGACGAATCTGCATTTACTAATCAACTTCTGGTTTAACAAGTGGGAACAAAATTGTTTCGCGAATTCCCAAGCCGGTTAGTGCCATGAGTAAACGATCCACGCCCATTCCCATTCCACCGGTTGGTGGCATTGCAAACTCCATTGCTCGCAAGAAATCTTCATCGACTTGCATTGCTTCTAGATCGCCCTTTGCGCCAAGTGTTGCCTGCTCAACTAAACGATCACGTTGAATAACAGGATCGATTAATTCAGAATAACCAGTTGCTAATTCAAATCCGTCAATGTATAAATCCCACTTTTCTGCAACGCCTGGTAATTCACGGTGTGCACGAACGAGTGGCGATGTATCAACTGGGAAACCCATAACAAAAGTTGGCTCAACTAATTCATGACGAGCAACGTGTTCGAAAATTTCTTCAGCAAGTTTTCCTGTGATCCACTTAGGATCAATTTTCATGCCTAGCTTTTCAGCAATCTTCTTCAAGTCTGCAATTGGGGTAAGTGCGGTAATCGTTTCGCCGACACCGTTAGAAATAGCGTCATATAAGGAGATCTGCTTCCATTGGCCACCCAAGTCAGCCTGGCGTCCATCATGATGTGTAACAATATGAGAACCAGCAACCGCCATTGCTGCATTTTGAACAAGTGAGCGGGTTAAATCAGCGATAGACATCCAATCGCCATAGGCCATGTAACTTTCAATCATTGCAAACTCAGGTGAGTGCGATGAATCTGCGCCTTCATTGCGGAAGTTACGGTTAATTTCAAAGACACGCTCAATACCGCCAACAACACAGCGCTTTAAGAAAAGTTCCGGTGCAATACGAAGGTACAGATCCATGTCATAAGCATTTGAGAATGATTTGAATGGCCGTGCCGCTGCACCACCATGCATTACCTGAAGCATTGGTGTTTCAACTTCGACAAAGTTTGCTTGATCAAATGTATCGCGCAAAGACTTCATCACAGCTGGACGCATACGAGCGTTGCTGCGTGCTTCGGGGCGAACAATTAAATCTACATAACGCATACGTACGCGAGTTTCCTCAGACATTGGCTTGTGGTCATTTGGTAATGGACGCAATGACTTTGAAGCTAACGTGAATGAATTAGCAAGAATGGAAAGTTCTCCACGCTTTGAGGTAATGATTTCTCCAGTTACAGAAACAATGTCACCTAAATCGATATCTGATTTCCATGAATCCAGTACTTCTTGGCCAACTTTGTCCAATGACAACATCGCCTGCAGTTCGGTACCGTCACCTTCGCGCAGAGTTGCAAAACATAGTTTGCCTGTATCACGCTTAAAGATGATTCGTCCTGTTAAGGATTCGATATCTCCTGTAGCAACATCAATTTCAAGACCAACATATTTTTCGCGGATTTCAATAAGAGATTTTGTGCGAGGCACCGATACTGGATATGGCTCGATGTTTCGCTCTAATAATGAGGCGCGCTTTTCACGACGAATCCGCAGCTGCTCGGGCAGATCCTCTTCAATGTCGTTCGCGTTTGTAGGCGGATTATGTGTGCTCATAGGGTGCGCAGTCTACCGAGTTAGGCATTTCGTTCGTGAATTAGGCGAAGGCCGATCAGGGTTAAATCAGGCTCGTGATGGTCGATTGTTTCTGATACACCGATTATCAGTGGGGCTAATCCACCCGTTGCAATAACGGTTGGCTTCTCAGAGTATGACTCCAATAGTTCTGCAGTGATTCGATCAACCAATCCATCAACCTGTCCCGCAAATCCATAAATCGTTCCGGATTGCAACGCCTCAACTGTGTTTTTGCCAATTACATTTTTTGGTCGGATTAATTCGACTTTGCGAAGCTGGGCTGCGCGAGCTGCTAAGGCATCAACTGAGATTTCAATGCCCGGTGCTAATGCCCCACCCAAAAATTCACCTTTTGGTGAAACAACATCCAAATTAGTCGACGTTCCGAAATCAACGACGATTGCAGGTCCTCCAAACAAGGTATGTGCAGCCAATGTGTTAACAATGCGATCTGCGCCAATTTCCTTTGGATTATCAACTAGTAACGGAACACCAGTTTTGATTCCAGGCTCGACAATTGTTACCCGAACATCTGAGAAGTAATCAGCAATCATTGTTCGTAGTTCGCGTAATGTGGCAGGAACTGTTGAGCATACAGCTAAGCCTGAGAGCTTGTAATCCTGAATTAAGGCGCGGTATTGCAGCCACAACTCATCAGCTGTACTGCGTGGGTCTGTCTTAACTCTCCACGAATGCACCAATTCTTTACCCTCAAAGATTCCCAGTACAGTATTTGTGTTTCCAACATCAACTGTTAATAACATTGTTATCTCCCCACCATTGGCATGTTATCTATTAAGCGAACTCCCTCGACCCACCCAGCGATTATCGCTCGACGGTTTTCAGTGCCTTCATCTGCTAACGAAAAATCTTTTTCATCAATAATCGTTGCGTAATCCTTATCAAATCCAGACTCGGTAGATAGCGTTGTATTTAGAATTTCTTGTGCTATTTCTACCGTTGGGGCAAGCTTTGCTGCTGCTAACGCCCTATGAATAACTAAGGCAACGTTGCGGCCTGACTCGCTTAGTCGCACATTACGTGATGACATTGCTAATCCATCAAATTCACGAACCGTTGGAACGCCTATAATTTCAACTTTAGATTTCATACCTTGAATAATTCTTAATTGTTGGAAATCTTTCTCCCCAAAAATAGCCTTATCTGGTTTTGCGATAGCAAAAAGACGATCCACAACGGTTACAACGCCATCAAAGTGCCCAGGTCGAGAAGAACCTTCATATAGATTTCCTAGCGCTCCTGCACTTAGTGTTTTAAAGCCTTCTGGATATAAGTCTTCGTACTCGGGGAACCACACTTCGTTTGCACCAGCTATCGTTGCAATTTCAATATCGCGTTCTGGTGATCGTGGATATTTTTCTAAATCTTCTTTACTCTCAAACTGCAATGGATTTATAAAAATGCTGACAATTACATCTTTATCTAGCGTGCGCGCACGTTTAATCAACGCTTGGTGGCCTTTATGCAAGGCGCCCATAGTTGGCACTAATACAGTCATTTCAGTGGCTCCAGTCCTTTCGTGGGGTACCGGGCGAGATGTTGCAAAGTTTACCTCTAAGCAGGCAATTGCTCCAAAAGTTCTTTAATTGATCCATGCGTGAGCAAGATTGCATCAGGCTCAATTTCAAACCAAGGCTGCAAAACAAAGCGTCGCTCATGTGCGCGTGGATGTGGCAACTGCAATTCATCAGCTTTGCTTAACAATCCACCGTATTGAATAAGGTCTAAGTCAATGGTTCTAGGTCCCCAGTGTTCAACTCTTTCACGACCTAAACTTTTTTCGATTCCATGAAGTAATGACAAAAGGTCCATGGCAGGTAATTCACTGTCAATTATGCATACGGCATTTGTGTAATCAGGTTGCTTGGGGCCGCCAACAGGCGCGGTTATGTAGTAACTAGAAACTAACTGAACATCCGTTGCTTCACGGAGCAAAGCAATCGCCAGATCCAAATTTTCTTTCGGTTCACCGAGATTGGCACCAAGTGCGATTACTGCCTTCATCGGACTCTGGTGACGACCACTGCAATATCTTTCAATTGTGCAGCAACTGGAGCTTGGGGTTTATGTACCGTTACAGTCACAGAAATAACCTTTAGGTGTTGATTCAGAACACGTTCTGCAATTCGAGCAGCCAGCTTTTCAATCAAATTAACGGGGTTAGTTGTAATTTCCTCAACAACTAGCTCTGTGATTTCTGCATAGTTAACCGTGTCTTCAATTGCATCTGACAGTGATGCTGCTTTCAAATCCACCGAAAGTGTTAAGTCAACAAAGAAGTCTTGACCGTCTTTTCGTTCTTGTTCGAATAATCCGTGATAACCAAAGCCATGGATGCCTGTTAAAACTATCTGATCTTTCATTTCGTCAGCACCTCCTTATGTGGTTTCACACTATGAACTCTAACCGCCCACACACCCGTGGTGGCAAGTCGCTTAGTTAATTCAATTGTTGCTTGTTCACGTTCATCTGGAGAATCCCCACCTAAAAATCGTTTTCGTGAGCCACCAACTAATACTGGGTAACCAGTTGCAACAAATTTATCCATCGAATCAAGGATCTCCCAGTTGTGCTGGGCATCTTTAGCAAAACCCAGTCCTGGATCAATAATTAAATTGCTTGGTTGGATACCTGCATCTAGGGCAGCAGCAATACGCTCTTGCAGCTCTGAAATCACATCAGCAACCACATCCCTGTAAATAGCCTTTGAATTCATATCTTTTGACTGCCCGCGCCAATGCATTGCAATATATGGCACCTGTAAACGTGCAGCAGTTTGCAGCATCTGAGGATCTGCCAATCCCCCACTGACATCATTGATCACTGCTGCACCGGCATTAATTGCAGCTTCTGCTGTACTCGCACGCATCGTGTCAATACTGATTCTTACGCCAGATCGTGCGAGTTCGGTAATTACCGGGATCGTGCGCTCTATTTCTTCCGCTTCACTTACTCGATCTGCACCAGGTCTAGTTGATTCACCACCGATATCAATGATGTCAACCCCTTCTGCAATCATTTCTAAGCCACGTGCAACAGCGGCAGCAAAGTCATTGTGTCGACCGCCATCTGCAAAAGAATCAGGGGTTACGTTCAAAATTCCCATGATCAACACGAGAATTACGCCTTAGTGATTAGTGAAATTGCTTCTGCACGTGTAGCAGGATTTGTTAATGCACCACGCACCGCTGATGTAGTTGTTCGAGCATGAGACTTCTTAACTCCGCGCATCGACATACATAGGTGTTCGCAATCAATAATCACAATCACACCTAGCGGATCCAAGATTTTCACCATCGCATCTGCGATTTGAGTTGTTAAACGCTCTTGCACTTGTGGACGCTTTGCATACATGTCTACTAGGCGCGCAAGCTTCGAAAGTCCGGTGATCTTTCCACGTGGGATATATCCGATATGTGCAACACCGTGGAAAGGTGTTAAGTGATGTTCGCAATGTGAAAATACTTCGATATCCCGAACGATTACTAACTCTTCGTGGCCAATATCAAAAGTAGTTGTTAGAACATCTTCAGGTGATTGCCACAGGCCTTCAAAGTTTTCCTTCATCGCCCGTGCTACCCGTGCAGGTGTCTCTTTCAGTCCTTCACGTTCAGGATCTTCGCCGAGGGCTATAAGTAGTTCTCGGACAGCCTTTTCCGCACGTTCCTGGTCATATGGACCAGATGCGCGACCATCAGAGACAGATACTTTATTTACCGTCACTTGCAGCCTTCTTACGACGAGTTACTTTCTTTACCTCTTTAGGAGCTTCAACAACAATGCGCTCTGGAACATCCACTGGTGGTTGCTCAGAAGGAATGCGAGTAGCAGAACCAGTCCATGCAGGACGCTTTGTAACTAGTTTTACCTTTTTAAAGATTGCCGCGATTTCATCCTTGTTTAAAGTTTCCTTTTCAAGAAGTTCAATCACCATCTCATCAAGAATCTTGCGATTAGCAACCAAAATATCAAATGCCTCTTGGTGTGCATTTTCAATTAATCGACGAATTTCACGATCAACGACACCAGCAATGTTCTCGCTGTAGTCGTGTTGATGTCCATAGTCACGACCCAAGAATGGTTCTGATGCTCCGCCGCCAAGTTTGATGGCACCGATTGCTTCAGTCATTCCGTATTGAGTAACCATTGCGCGAGCAAGTTCTGTTGCTTTTTCAATGTCGTTAGATGCACCAGTTGAAGGATCATGGAATATTAATTCTTCTGCCGCACGGCCACCTAATGAATACGCCAACTGATCAAGTAATTGATTACGAGTTGTTGAGTACTTATCTTCATCAGGCAAAACCATTGTGTATCCAAGTGCGCGACCTCGAGGCATGATCGTCACCTTGTGCACAGGATCTGTATGTGGCAACGCATGCGCAACAAGTGCGTGACCTGCTTCGTGGTAGGCAGTGACTCGACGTTCATCATCGCTCATCAAACGAGATTTACGTTGTGGTCCGGCCATGACGCGATCAATTGCTTCATCCAATTCTGGATTTCCAATTACCGCTTTGTTTTCACGAGCAGATAAAAGTGCCGCTTCATTCAGTACATTTGCTAAATCCGCACCTGTAAAACCAGGTGTACGACGGGCGTAATCAACTAGCTTTACCTCATCGCTAAGCGGCTTGCCCTTTGCATGAACCTGCAAGATCGCTTCGCGACCCTTTAGGTCAGGACGATCAACAGCTATTTGACGATCAAAGCGACCTGGACGCAACAAGGCAGGATCCAAAACATCTGGACGGTTTGTTGCTGCAATCAAAATGACCTTTGAATTTTCTTCGAAGCCATCCATCTCGACCAATAACTGATTAAGTGTTTGTTCACGCTCATCGTGACCACCACCCATACCTGCGCCACGTTGGCGGCCAACTGCATCAATTTCATCAATAAAAACAATTGCAGGTGCGTTTGCTTTTGCTTGATTAAACAAATCACGTACGCGTGCAGCACCAACACCAACAAACATTTCTACAAAGTCAGAACCTGATATTGAATAGAAAGGAACTCCTGCTTCACCAGCTACTGCGCGCGCTAGAAGTGTCTTACCTGTTCCCGGAGGGCCAAACAACAAAACACCCTTAGGAATCTTGGCGCCAAGGGGTGCATATTTTTCTGGCTTTGCAAGAAAATCTTTAATCTCATCTAATTCTGCAAGCGCTTCATCGGCACCGGCCACATCCTTGAACGTTGTCTTAGGAATATCGTTGTCCTGCAATTTGGCACGAGACTTTCCGAATTGGAAAACTTTGTTTCCACCTTGGGCTTGACTCATAAACCAGAAAAACAAGAGTCCAATCAGCAAGAATGGAATTATTGAAAACAGGAATGAAACTAATAATGATTGTGAAGGCACCTTTACATTCCAGCCCTGCGAAGGCGGATTAGCAGTTAATGCATCAACTAAAGTTGGCTCTTGACGTGCGACATAGAATGCCTCAACCTTTGAATCACCCTTTATTGTGTTGCCAGGGGTAAGGATCAGGCGAATCTTCTGGTCTCTATCTACTAGCTCTGCAGACAAAACCTTGGACTGAGTAATCGCATCAATAGCTTGAGAAGTTTCGATTTGGGTGTACTTATTGCCTGCCGATGTGATTTGTCCAAATACCGTGACGGCAAAGATTGCAGCAACTATCCAAAAAAGAGGGCCACGGAAAATTTTGCTGCCAGTAGTGGCAGGCTTTTTTTGGGTGTTTTTGCCGGAAAAACTCTTCTTCGTTGGCTTCTTAGGTTTTTGAGCTTGTGACATATCTGGGGATTCTCGTTTCTAATTCTTATTCGTACATGTGCTTAGCAAGCACGCCAATAAAAGGAAGGTTGCGGTACTTTTCATCGAAATCAAGTCCATACCCAATTACGAAATCTTTTGGAATATCAAAGCCGACATACTTAACGTTGACTTCAACCTTTGCTGCTTCTGGCTTACGTAAAATAGAAAGAATTTCTACAGAACCCACGCCACGTGATTCAAGGTTCGCCTTGAGCCAGGAAAGTGTTAAACCTGAATCAACAATGTCTTCGACGATTAATACGTTGCGGCCTGTGATATCACGATCTAAATCTTTAAGAATGCGAACAACTCCACTGGACTTTGTTCCGGATCCATATGAAGAAACCGCCATCCAATCCATATCTATGTGGCGTTGCAGTGCGCGCGAAAGATCGGCAACTGCCATGACTGCACCTTTTAGTACGCCAACAAGAAGCAGGTCTTTACCTTCGTAATCTTTATCAACCTGTGCTGCCAGCTCTTTGATACGTGCTTGCAACTGTTCTTCGGTCACGATTACGCGTTCGATATCGCCCTTGACTGCTTCTAAATCCACGGTTCTCCCTATGGTCGGTGCGGTGAGAGCGAAAGTCTGCCCGAAATTCGCTCAACCTTCACACCACCCGGCAAATTGAGCGCACCTTGGCCCTTCCACGCGGAGATTAGGGCCTCAACCGCGCTGACATGCTCGGCTGAGACCGATCCGGTTGGAGCACCAGCGTCATAGATGGCTGAACGAATGATTCTGGTACGAATTGCCCTGGGCAAGGTTTCTAGATGGGCGCAATCCAGATCAAGAAGATCTAGGTGAATTTCTTCGCGCTTGGCCCAATGATCAAGAGCATCTGCATCATCGCGTAACAAATGCGCACTCCTTGCTAATGCATCTGAAATTCCGGGTCCGATACTTTTTTCTAAAATCGGAAGTGCTTCGTTGCGGACACGCACACGTGCATACTGAGAATCCTGATTGTGAGGATCGTTCCAATACTCCAGACCAACTTCTTTGCAAAAATCTTCGTTTTGAATGCGCGTGATTTCAAGAAGTGGTCGCACATAAATTCCATTATGATGTGCCATACCAGAAAGAGAACGTGTTCCGGATCCACGAGCCAATCCTAATAAAACAGTTTCTGCTTGATCATCTTTTGTATGGCCGAGAAAAACTGCGACTGCATTTTTTCCCTTGGCAACTTCATTGATAGTTTCATATCGAACTTTGCGTGCCGACGCTTCTAAACCTTCCTTGATATCAACGGTGACCTTCTTGACTACACATGCAAGGCCAAACGTAGAAAGTTGATCCACTACTTTTTGTGCTTGCACAGCTGATGCCGATTGCAATTGGTGATCAACAGTTACACCAATAACAGCAATCGCAAGTTTTTCTGCTTCAACTGATAGCGCGTACGCAAGTGCTAAAGAATCAGCGCCACCAGAAACAGCAACAAGAACGGTGTCGCCGGCTTCAAATTTTTCCAGCCATGTTCGAACCGCGTTACGAACTGCAGGAACAGCTGTTGTCATAGGACAAGAGTAGTGCTGGCTTAGACGCGACCACCAAATGGCATCAAGCCCTTTACGCTGTAAATATTTGAGTACAGCAAACCGCGATCTTTAGAGTTGGCTTCCCACATCATGCCGTTACCCGCATAGATTGTGATGTGGTGGATTGTCGAGATCGTTCCCTTGTATGAATAGAACAAAAGGTCGCCAGGGACTAGTTCCTTAAGGGAAACATGCTTGGTATATCCAGAATATAAAGCTGAGTTAAGGCGATCCCAATTTGGCCAACCTAATCCCGCCGATTTGTATGCGGCATATACAAGCCCTGAACAGTCAAAGGAGTTTGGTCCCTCGGATCCCCAAATGTATGGCTTGCGTGCAAGAACTTGTTTCTTAGCAAAGGCCACCGCTATATCGCGTTGATCTTGCGTAGTCCTAATTGTTGAGCGTCCCTTGAAACCAATATCTGGCCACACATTTTTTTGTCCGCCAGTTTGTGTGGCTGTGTTTGCTTGGCTTTCTTCAAGTAATGCAAGTTGTCGCTGTTGTTCTAACGTTGTGCGAACTTTGCGAGCACTTAACAAATCTTTCATCAACTTGTCTTGTACCGCCTGCAGCTTCGCTACTTCTTTGGCTTGTTCAGCTTTTGCATCATCTGCAACTTTTTTCGCTGCTGCTACTTTATCTGTTGCAAGTTGTTGAACAGCTTTTGCTGCATCAGCCGCAGCCTTTGCTTTCTTCGCTGCTACTTCTGCTTCTTTAAACCGGTCAAGTGCCACAGAATTTTGAGCACCTAAAGTACTTAATGTTGATAATTGATCAATTAAATCTTGCGGACCATTGGCACTTAACAATGGCTGAATGTCACTCATGCTGCCGCCCAAGATGTAGGCATTTGATGCCAGGCGACCAATAGTTTTGTGAGCCTCTGCAACAGCTGCGGCGGTTTCTGCTGCGTGTTTTTCTGCTGCAATCACTAATGCGGTGGCGACAGCTAATTCAGATTGTGCTTTTCGGTACAAAGCGGTTGCCGCATTTGCTTTTTCAGTTAAGGCGCGAAGGCTTTGATTAGCAGCCGCTAGTTTTGCAGCCTGAGCATCAGCAATCTTTTTCTTAGCTGCTTCAACTTTCTTTGCAGCTTCAATTTGGGCCACAGTTGGTTTAGGCACCGCAACAGCCGGCACTGACGAAATCGTCAGCCCCAGAATTACTGCAAGCGAGATCGCCTTAAACTTTTTCACTTAAAACCTTTCGAAAGGGAAGGTCTAAAGAATAAATGGCGAACCTTAGAAAAGCAGGGTTTTACCTGCGAGTGTCCCTAATTAGCTACATCACGACGGACAAAAAGCACTGACGCAACAATTGCTCCAACCGCTACATATAGTCCGCCAACAGTGAGTGCATGCGTATAGGTCAGATCCGGTGAACCACCTGAGGCGATTGCAGATAGTTGTGCACCCGGTAACCAGCTCTGCAAGGAGTTCTTAACTGCCATTAGCAAGACTTCGATGATTAAAATCCACAGAACTCCGAAGGAAATTGCGCTAATTGGCGATCGCAATAGAAGACCTAGAACCATCCCAACGATTCCAAATGCAACAACAGAAATTGTGACATTTATAAAGGTCGTAAAAATTGCTTCTAATCCATCAGAAGTGAACCAAAGATCTGTGCTGACCTTAGCGCCTGGGGCAAGAATGTAGGAAATAGCAATACTGATAACAGCAGCAATAGAAATCATAACTAGCCCAAATAAAATCATCGAAATCAATTTGCCCACAAGAATCTTCATACGTCCCGGCTGGCGAATCAATAGGTTGCGCAATGTGCCGTATGTGTACTCTTGGGCTGTCTGTGCGGCAAAAACACACAATGCAATGATTCCTAAAAAACCACCAACAGATGCAAAGCCATTAACGGAACCGCTTGCTAGCGTTAAAACTTCTCTACTAATTGATCGACCTCGATCACCATTTCCTTGAGGTGAATCAATCATCAAGTAAATAAATGATGTGATTAAGCCCGTGAAGAAAATTGCTGCACCCATGGTGCCAAAAAACAATGTGGGGCGACGTAGTTTACGTAATTCTGCTTTGACAACATTCAACATTACTTGTCCCCCGTCATTTCAAAGAAAGTTTCTTCTAGATTCGGCAGTTGCGGAGCAAGTTGTGCCAATGTAATTCCTGCATCAAAAGCCGCCTTATTCAATACCGGCGCCCAATCCATTTCTGCCAATACATGTACCGAATCATTTCTAATCACAGCGTGATGCCCGGCTGCTTCTGCAATCTCTACAATTTTCTGCAAATCAGAGTGCTGCAGTGATTTAGCAATGATTGTTGGCTGCTGTTGGGCCATTAACTCACCGATCGGACCGGCAAAGACAATTTCTCCCTTTCGCAACATAACTATGTAATCACTAATGATTTCTAGCTCAGATAACAAGTGTGAAGAAACGAATACTGTTGTTCCTTCATTTGCTAAGTCGCGCAATAACGCTCGAACTTCTTGAATGCCTTCAGGATCTAAACCATTTGTTGGTTCATCCAACATTAATAACTTTGGTTCAGGTAATAGGGCTGCTGCAATTCCTAACCGCTGCTTCATTCCAAGAGAGTATGTTTTAAATTTTGACTTACCGCGATCGCCAAGACCTACTTTGTCTAATAACTGCTGCACTCGCTCAGTTGGAAATCCACCAAGTTTTGCCAGAACCATTAAGTTTTCATACCCCGACAGTGCTGGATAAAAAGCAGGTCCTTCGATCATTGCGCCAACGCGACTTAAATATTTTTCTGGATGCTCAATTGGCTCACCAAGAATGTGGCCTTGACCAGTTGTTGGAGTTATAAGGCCTAGCAACATTCGCATTGTTGTTGTCTTGCCTGACCCATTAGGGCCAACAAAGCCACACACGATGCCCAAAGGGACTTCAAAGTTGATATGTGAGACGGCTAAGCGATCATCATATTTTTTGGACAAATCTGAGACTGAAATTGCAGTGTTGGGCATGCGGCTAACTCTGCCACAATTAGCCCATGAGCAAACGACCTTGGGGCTATCAACCTCGTAAGAATTCACTGGGACCTGACTGGGAATTACATCCACAGACACATTCAGTGCGCGCTGGTTTAGCTCGATCTGGTTTTGGTGAAACTTCAGAGGCTTTGTATCTCAACAGTGGTTTTACATACTCATCTGCTGAAGAAGCATTTAATTCATTTGCTGAAGAAACTGATCACTACTTATATAGCCGTTTCCATAACCCAACAATTGCGATGTTTGAAAAGCGTCTTGCCGCAATTGAAGGCGCTGACATGTGCGTAGCAACAGGCTCTGGAATGTCTGCCATGTTTGCATCCCTTGCTTGCCTAGTTGAGCAAGGCGACCATGTTGTTGCCTCAGCTGCAATGTTTTCTTCGTGTCATGTTGTTATTACTGAATTCTTGCCAAAGTGGGGCGTTACCTACGAATTAGTTAAGGGAAATGACCCAGCAGCTTGGGCGAAGGCATTAAGCAAGCCAACTAAGGCTGTCTTTATCGAAACACCTAGCAATCCGTTGTTAGAAATTGTTGATATCCAGATGGTTAGCGATCTTGCACACAAGGTCGGTGCAACTGTAATTGTTGACAACGTCATGGCTTCACCTGTTCTGCAAAAGCCATTACAGCTTGGCGCAGATGTGGTTATGTACTCAGCGACAAAGCACATCGATGGTCAAGGTCGAGTATTAGCTGGTGCGTTACTTGGTTCTGCAGATTACATCGTTGAAAAACTTCTACCTTTTGTTCGTCACACAGGACCAGCGCTCAGTTCTTTCAATGCCTGGGTTCTGGTGAAATCTCTGGAAACAATGCACATGCGTGTTGAGAGCATGGTTTCAAATGCACAAGCAGTTGCCGAATTTTTGGAAAAGCAGCCCGCAATAAAATCTGTTCGGTACCCAGGATTAAAATCCCATCCTGGTCATGAATTAGCTATGAAACAGATGAGCAATGGCGGTGGAAGCACTATTGGTATTGAATTTAAGGGCTCTCAGGAAGAAGTCTTTGCCTTCATGAACAAGCTTCGTGTTATCGATATCTCTAACAACTTGGGCGACAGCAAATCACTTATTACCCATCCTGCATCAACTACACACCGACGTTTAGCACCTGAAGTTCAAGCAGAAATGGGCATAACAGCTTCAGTGTTGCGTTTGTCTATCGGATTAGAGCACTCATCAGATCTCATTAAAGATCTGGAACAGGCTTTAGCTAAGTAGTTGCCCCGCAACAAGTACGACAGACAGCAAGCTTAAATAAGTAATGGACCACTGGAAAATCTTTCCAGCGACCTTTCCATACTCAGGTGAACCTTCTTTAAGTGCAATTAATTGACGTGCAAAAACTAAGCCAAGTGCGATTGTGACAATCATTGACCAGGTTGGCAGATTTGCAGCATTAATTAACCACACTGAAGATGCGATCATCAGGATTGTGTGAAACCACATCTCACCAAGTACTCGTCCCTTTGTTGCAACGACCGGAAGCATTGGTGTTCCGGCTGCTGCGTAATCATCTTTATACTTAATTGCTAACGCCCAGAAATGTGGCGGGGTCCAGAAGAAAATCACAAAGAAAAATGCCCACGGTGTGACTGATAATGAATTTGTTACTGCGGCCCAACCAATTAAGACTGGCATACAACCTGCTGCGCCACCCCACACAATGTTTTGTGATGTTCGTTGTTTTAAGGCCATTGTGTACACGACCACATAAAAAATAATTGCGATTAGTGCTAACAAGGTGGCTAGCGGCGTTGTGAAAACCCAGAACAAAACAAGGGAAAGAATCCCAATGACAGTCGCAAAAATTGTTGCATTACTTTTAGAAATCAAACCTGTAACTATTGGACGCTTTGCTGTTCGCGCCATTAATTTATCTAAATCACTTTCGATAACCATGTTGAAGGCATTTGCACTGCCCGCGGCTAATGTTCCAGCACATATTGTTGCGATCGCTAAGCCAAAATCTGGCAAACCTTGCGCTGCTAAAACCATTGCCGGCAAAGTGGAAACAAGCAGTAGCTCAACTACCCGTAACTTCATTAGGTCTAGGTATCCCCGTATAGCAACGCTCACTGCCCAAGATTACTCAGCGATTTAATTTGCGCATCACAGTCTCCTCTCAGGGATAATGGTTACCTTGCTCTCAATGAAGCTTTCTATAGAAGGAGTGCGGCAATGAGTAACAAGCCCGAATGGTTTGAGATGGCAGAAAATGATGGACCGGTAAGCCCACCCAAGGCCTCTAAAGCTTTGCCCCTTGCTGCAGTCTTTGCCACCGCCCTGATCCTTGGAGTTGGCGCAGTTGTTGGACAGGTTCAAGAGGGAACTTCGGTTGTTGCAGTCGATACAGCGTCAGTTCAATCTGAGGTAACTAGTGCCACGACTTCTGCCACACCAGTTGCTTCCAATTCACAATCTTCCCCTGTCGCCCGAATTGCAAACCCTGCGGTTAGTTCGGCAGTTATCGCCACAGCTGGTCTGCAAAATCCATCCATCGCACAATTGCCAACTAAGGGCGGAGACGATGACGATGACGATGATGATGACGATGAGGATGATGACGATGAAGAGGATGATGACTAACTAGTACAGTTAGGGAATGCGCAATCGCTTCCTAACATTAATTCTTATAACCTCGCTCTGTGCCATTGCAATACCGGCACAGGGCGAAGTTGTTTCACCAAATGCGAAGATGAGGTTGATTAAAACAATTAACGGTTCAATTTCTCCTAAGTCAGTTAGATCTTCTGGTGATGGCGTGATTAGTGCCCACAACATGATGTACCGTCATTCGATTACTGTTTATGATGCCAATAGTTTTGAATTACTAAAAACTATTCCAGACTCAGTTTCCTTAAAGAGTTACGGTTTTGCAAAGAGTTCTGCCATCTACAAGGGTTCTCCCGTTGAAGGAACATTTTCGCCAGATGGCAAGTTTTTGTATGTAAGTAATTATGCGATGTACGGTCCTGGATATAAGAAAGAAGGGAGCGACACATGTTCTCCAGCATCTGGATACGACAACAGCTTTGTCTATCGAATCAATCGCAGTAATTACGTAATCGATGCGATTTACCCAGTTGGGTCGGTGCCAAAAGTTGTTGAAACTACCCCTGACAACAAATATGTCTTAGTTGCTAATTGGTGTTCTTACACAGTGTCAGTAATTTCTGTCGATGCTCAAAAGGTAATCAAAACAATCAAAATTGGCCGCTATCCACGAGGTATAGCGATTTCTAGCGACTCAAAGCGCGCATACGTGGCTGAAATGGGTGGAAATAGAATCCATGTCATCAATTTAGAAGATTTCACTGTTTCCTATATTCCAATCGGCAGTAACCCTCGCGCAATTGTTTTGTCACCGGACAACACAAAGATGTATGTGACCATGAATCTTTCTGGCAAGGTTGCATCCTGGGATCTTGTTGCGAACATGGCTGGTAAATCTGTGAAAACTGGTGAAGCTGCACGTAGTTTGGCAATTTCTACCGATGGAACAACAATGTTCGTCGTTAACTACAAGAGCGACACTATGTCTAAAGTTCGAACAAGTGACATGAAAGTTTTAGAAACTATCAAGGCTTGTAATGAACCAATTGGCATTACATATGACGCTCCAACTGGAAATACTTGGGTTGCCTGTTACAAAGGACAATTAAAGGTTTACTCCAACAATTAAGGTGCTGGAATAATTTCTGCGGGAATGTTTGGAGCAGCGATTCTTCCAAGTACGCGATCGATTGCGGCGCGAGCTTTATCGAGTGCTGAAGTTCCTTTTGCAATGTCATCTGCAAGTGTTACAAATACATACTCCCGATCAGTTGACTGCACATAGCCTGCAAGCGTTGCGGCTCCATTTAGAGTTCCAGTCTTTGCGCGGACTAAACCCACTGCCGATGGCGCAGTCGTGGTAAATCTATCCTGCAATGTTCCTGATACTCCCCCGATGGGTAAGGATTTATACAGGAGTGCATACCTTTCCTCTTTACGAATGTTGTACAAAAGTTCACCCATTAGCTTGGCTGTGATCTTGTTTTTCTTGGACAACCCACTTGCATCTGCAACAACTAACTTGCTGTCGTCGATTTGATATTGAGCTAAAAGAATTCGAAATATGCTCTCGATGCCTTGAATATTTAGGGGGTAACCAGCGGCTCGTGCTGCTAATGCAGCAAGTCGATCAGCTAGCACGTTGTCGCTCCACAACACCATCCAATCGAGAATCTCTGCGACAGTTGGTGAGTTCTCTGAAGCGACTAAATCTCCTTGAGCCGCATAAGCATCTTCGGATGAAACCTTTTTGAACGCTGGCTTGAATCCACGCTTTGCCCAAAATGCTTTTAAGTTAGCAACATCTTGAGAATAGAGATTGCTATAAACAACTGTGTAATTCTTCAGCGAACCGCCATTAGCTTTTTTTACAGCCGACAACGTACTAGTACCCATATGAGACAAAGATGTTCTCTGCATCTTGCGAGCAACGGTGTGATTCTCGCTAATCCATGGATCAAGCGACCCTTGGATAACTACAGTCTTTTTCTCAGGTCTAATAGTTATGGTCGTGTTAAAAACTGATTCCGGATCTAGATAGTCAAGTGTCACAGCGCCAGCTAAAATTTTCATAACAGATGCTGGTTTGCGTTGCGAGTAAATATTCTTTGAGTAAACAACCTGTCCTGTTGAGCCGTCAATAACAATCATGGCTGGATTAGATAAAGATGGAACTTTAAGAAGTTCATCAAATACAGCTGGAATTGATTCAGGGGCTAATGCAGCATCTGCGGGAGCAATAGAAAGTGTTAGGACAAGGCTGAGAGCAAAAATTCTTCGGAAAGTACCCATGTTGAAGGTAGACATCCATTCAGTTTAGAGTGCATACATGTCTTCTCCAACCACCCCAGCCAGCATTGGCCCAGGTGAATTTTTCCCTGTTGTTGGTGTTGGACCTCATGAAAAACCGTGGCCAGATGGGGATCAATACGATCCTGAATTATTGCTGAACGGTGATCGTCGTAATGTTCTAGATCATTACCGTTATTGGACTGTTGAAGCAATCGTCGCAGACTTAAATGCCAAGCGTCACAAACTTCAGATTGCGATTGAAAATTGGCAGCATGATTTAAACATCGGTTCAATTGTTCGTACTGCTAATGCTTTTAATGTTTCGGCTGTTCATATTGTTGGAAAACGTGATTGGAATAAACGCGGCGCGATGGTAACTGATCGCTATTTGACAGTTATGCATCATCCAACGATCGAAGATTTTGCTAAATATTGCAAGGAACAAAACTTGCCAATCATCGGAATTGATAATGTGCCAGGATCAAAACAACTAGAACCAGCGGTTTTACCTGAAAGTTGTGTGCTCTTGTTTGGTCAAGAAGGTGCAGGTATGTCAGATGAAGGTATTGCAGTTTGTGAAGTTTTGTATGAGATCAATCAGTACGGATCAACGCGATCGATGAATGCTTCTGCTGCTGGTGCTATTGCTATGTATCACTGGGCTTTACAGCACTTACCTCGTTAGTTCTAACAACAAACCGTCCACAGCGAGTTCAACCATAGCTAAAGTTTCCTCATACGCTTCATCAGATTGATTGTAAGGATCCGGAACTTCTAACTTAAAGTAATCAGCAGATGAAGGATCAATACTGTTTAAGGCTGGATCGAAGTTTCGCAAATAGAAAACTTTGCTCCGTTGTTCTTCACTTTCTGCCAAAGAGATCACGTTGTGATAATTACTAGAATCCATTACCAAAATC
>DAISII010000004.1:8383-23362 GCA_036822115.1 Candidatus Planktophila sp. | reverse complement strand
CTAGACGTTTAACTCAGCGCGGTCACAAATTAGTGTTTTCAAATGGAGTATTTTTTATTGCTGGCGTTGCCTCGCTCTTGGTAATTGTGACAAGTGCAAGCATAACTATTTTGGCTGCAATCTATGCGCTGGCTGTATTTGTTGGATTTGCTTTAACTGGTGCTGGGATGACAAAAAAGAGTTTGGGTATAAAAGCTCCAAATCGGATGAGAAAAGTAATACTCCATGCAACGGCCACTGGAATTTCACTATTTACGGTGATCGTCCTATCCCTCGTTAAGTTTTCGGAAGGAACTTGGGTTGTGGTTGTGGGAACACCACTTGTTGTTTTACTCATGCTTAAGTTCAATAATCAATACACACGTGAACAAGAGGCTCTTGCAGTGAAGCAACATCAAGAGCGTGCGACATCAATCGCACGGCACGATGTAACAGTCTTAGTTGATAATGTTGATATTGCAACAGTTGGCGCAATTCGATATGCGCGCAGTTTGAAGCCACGTAATTTAGCTGCCGTTCACTTTGTAATTGATGATCGTCGTGCTGAAGCAATTCAAAAAGCATGGGCGGCTTCAGATGCACTAGATGATGTAACTCTTGAATTAATTGATTGTCCTGATCGCCGGCTTGCTAACGCTGCTTTAGATTACTCAATTCGTATGACCGAAAAGCCAGATGTCGAGTTAACTTTGTTGCTTCCCCGTCGTGCCTACTCTGGTTTCCTGGGTCGTTTGCTTCATGACCAAACCGCAGAAGAAATTGCAGCACCTATTTCGCAATTGCCACGAGTCGTTGCAACAATTGTTCCGTTTGATATTGATCGCATAACATCTGGAAGGAATTTACTAACCGTGGCAAAAGTTGCACCGGCTGTTATTCCGCCAAAACCTGTTAAAAAAGAGGTTCCAGTTAACATTGAGCCGGTCAGTCACTACGCTGAAAATGTGACGCCTATCGGGAATATTGAATGGCGCAAGCGCGCACAAGTACAAGGCCGTGTGACATCAATTAAAACCGCACCTCGTGGATCAGCCCCAACCCTTGAAGTTGAGATTTGGGATGAATCAGGTGGTGTTTCACTGCACTTCTTGGGTCGTCGTGAAATTGCAGGTCTTGAAATTGGTTCTCAGCTGCGAGCAGAAGGCATGGTTGGTGAAGAAGAAGGATCTATGGTGATTCTTAATCCTTCTTACGAACTTCTTGTATAAAAGACTTAATCAATTCACCACATTCTTCAGCTAAAACACCTGCGCGAACTTCAGTTCTAAAGGTGCTTCGTGGATCTCGAAGCAAGTCCCACACCGAACCAACTGCACCAGCTTTTTCATCCCAGGCTCCAAAGACAATTGTTTGCAATCGTGATTGCGCAATAGCACCCGCGCACATTGCACATGGTTCCAGGGTCACAACCAAGGTGTGATCTGTTAAATGCCAATCCCCCAGTTTTTCTGCTGCTTTACGAATTGCAACAATTTCGGCATGTGCAGTTGGATCATTGTGTAGTTCGCGTTCATTGTGACCAGTAGCAACTAGCTCACCAGCTGTATTAAATATTGCAGCACCAACTGGAATATCCTGGCTGGCAACTGCCTTGCGTGCTGCTTCAATTGCAACTCGCATCATTTCAATATCGTTCACAGATCCAATAGCTCCGTGAACTGATCGCCGAAACCTAAACGCGCTGCAATCGCTTCAAGTTGTTCATCTGGAAATAATTCTTCATCATCACACAAAGCAGAAATTTCCATCCCGTTCATTCCTAAATCAGCCAAGATTTCTAGGTGCCCTACTGGGCCAGATTCTTCATCATCTTCAGGAATTGGAAGATCAGCGATCTCCATCAACTCTTCTGCAACTGGATAATCAAGTGCTGCAGTTGCATCACTTAAGAATAATGAAATGTGTGAACCTAAGACTCGAATCAAAATAAAGAACTCTTCGTCAATTGAAATTAGTGCGATCGAGCCACCATTTGTTTGTTGTGATTTCAGGCGAGTGATTATTTGTGCAATGTCATAAGGGTCAGGCAGTGTGCCCAAAGTCCAGCGACCGTCTTCGTGCCAAGCTGCGACCGCAAAATCCATTTCACTTGTGAGGTCGGTTACTACATCGTCGATTGCGTCGAAGGATTCAATCTCCTCAACCAGCTCTTCTTCGAAATCTGACATGTGCGCATACTTTCACTCATTGGAAAGGAATGAAACCCCTGTAAGGTAATACCTATGAAAGTACATGTCGCCAATCACCCATTGATCAACCACAAATTGACGGTTTTGCGCGACGAACGGACCGATTCGCCAACATTTAGACGCTTAGTCGAAGAGCTAGTAACCCTCTTGGCGTACGAGGCAACCCGTGATGTACGAACTCACGAAGTAGAAATTACAACCCCGGTCACAAAGACAAAGGGCCAAAAATTAGCTGAACCCCGTCCAGTAGTAGTACCAATTTTGCGTGCAGGTCTGGGAATGCTCGAAGGTATGAGCAAATTAATCCCAACCGCCGAAGTTGGTTTCTTAGGAATGGTTCGCGATGAAAAAACTTTAGAGGCAAGTACCTATGCAAACCGTCTACCAGATGATTTGTCAGGACGTCAGGTATTTGTTTTAGATCCAATGCTTGCAACTGGCGGAACTTTGATTATGGCATTTCATTATTTGATAGATCTGGGTGCGACAGATATCACCGCTGTGTGCATCTTGTCTGCCCCTGAAGGAATTGCGGCAGTGGAAAAAGAGTTTGCTAACAGTCGTGTACCAATCACTCTTGTAACTGGCGCACTAGATGAAAAGTTAAATGAGCATGGCTACATTGTTCCGGGCCTAGGCGATGCTGGCGATCGCTTGTACGGTGTCGTATAAATGGCATCAACATCACCTGGATATGGAATCACAATTCGTGTCGAGGGTTCACCAGATACAAATCCGGTAGCACTAGCAACAACAGTAATTACAGCTGCCGGTGCAACAATTACCGCACTTGACGTTGTGGAATCTCTGCTTGAAAAAGTTGTCATCGACATAACCTGCGACACAATCGATGCCGAACATGCAGAGCAAATTACCGCAGCGTTATCTCTAAATTCCGAATTAACTGTTCGCAAAGTAAGTGATCGAACATTCCTTTTGCACCTTGGCGGAAAGATTGAAATTGCTTCAAAGGTGCCGCTAAAGACTCGCGATGATTTATCTCGTGCATACACACCTGGTGTGGCCCGTATTTGCCAAGCAATCGTGGCTGACCCATCTGATGCCCGTCGCCTTACCATTAAGCGCAATACAGTCGCTGTAGTCACCGATGGTTCAGCTGTTTTGGGCCTAGGAAACATCGGCCCAGCAGCTGCATTACCCGTAATGGAAGGCAAGGCAGCCTTGTTTAAGCGCTTCGCCGATGTCGATGCTTGGCCAGTTTGTTTAGATACACAAGATGTTGATGAAATTATTCGTACTGTGCAATTGATCGCACCTGTTTATGGCGGAATTAACTTAGAAGATATTTCTGCTCCTCGTTGTTTCGAAGTAGAAGCCCGACTTCGCGAACTGCTAGATATTCCAGTTTTTCATGATGACCAGCACGGAACTGCAATTGTGGTTCTTGCTGCGCTTCGCAACGCCCTGAAATTAGTTAAAAAGGATTTGAACTCAGTCAAAATCGTTCTTAGCGGTGTTGGTGCTGCAGGCAATGCAATTGCACGTCTGCTAACACTTAATGGCGCCAGCAACATCATTGGTTTTAATCATCACGGAGTAATCCACAACGATATGAAATCTGATGATTCGATGCAACAATGGTTTATCAATAACAGCAATCCAACAAACTTTACCGGTAAGATTTCTGAGGCAATGGTTGGCGCAGATGTATTCATCGGTGTTAGCGCACCGAATGTCTTAACTGAATCCGATGTTGCTTCTATGGCCAAGGGTTCGATTGTTTTTGCCCTTGCTAATCCAGATCCTGAAATTGATCCAGCAATTGCGCGTAAGTACGCAGCTGTTGTTGCAACAGGTCGCAGTGATCAGCCAAATCAAATTAACAATGTTCTGGCATTCCCAGGAATATTCCGTGGGTTACTAGATGCAAATGCTCACAAAATTTCTGACCAGATGCTGGTTGCTGCAGCCGAAGCGATTGCAGATTGTGTTTCACCCGATCAACTCAACACATCATTTATTGTGCCAAGTGTTTTTGATCCCAACGTTGTAAAAGCTGTAGCTGCGGCGGTTAAGAAGTCAGTGTGATCGAACTAGCTGCATCCTTTGATGAACAATTTGCATCAATAGCACCCTTTGTTCTCTATTTACTTATTGGGACGATCGTCTTTGTCGAAACAGGCATTATGTTTGGGTTTTTCTTGCCTGGCGACTCAATACTTTTTAGCGCTGGCTTAGTTGCAGCAGCTCATGGCGAAGTAAATATTGTCATTCTTGTGACCGTAATCTTTATTGCTGCATTTTTAGGTGATCAAATTGGTTTTGTACTCGGCCGCTTAGTTGGGCGCCCCTATCTTGAAAAGCATAAATCTCCGCGTATGCAAAAGATGATCGCTAGATCAGAGCGTTTTTATGAGCAAACTGGGTGGTGGGCTGTGGTTGCTGCGCGCTTCTTCCCGTGGATTCGCACTTTTGTGCCACCCATAGCTGGTGCCTCAAAAATGAATTACTACAAATTTTTATCCGCAAACGCATTAGGTGCATTGCTATGGGGTGTCGGAATTACTTTGGCTGGATATTACGCAGCAACATTGCCATGGGTTAAGACTTGGTCCTATGCCATTGCAGCTTTCTTTATTACTGCCTCTTTGGTCTCTGCACTCGTAAATTACTTACGCCACCGGCGATAACACCGATATACGTCATAGCAAGGCCAGTTATTAAATAAGCGCTAACGCTGACCCCATCTGTTGGCGAAACTAAATCAATAATTAAGGATCCGGCTAACTGCCCACCAACACTAAACAAGGTAAATGTTAAGACGCCTAGATGTTGAACAATTGTTGATGTGAAGGCGATGTATATGACGCCAATTACTCCACCTGTGTAAATCCACCAAGGTCCAGCTGGCAATGGTGATAACTCATTCTTTCCAAGTGCAACGCCGATCAGAATCAGAATCACCAAAAATGTAGTACCGGTGATGAAGTTCAGCAGAGATGTCGTAAAACTCTGATGTGAGTGCTCGTTGATTTGGCCATTTAATGCCCGCTGCGCACCGACTACAGCGCCTGCAATGCACCCCGCAGTCACTGCGAGCATTGAAAGATTATTCGCATCAATACGATCCCAAACGGATACAAGTACTGCAAAAACGGTCAGCATGGCTGCGATCACGCGACGTGGTGTGATTAGTTTTTTCCCACCACCAGTAAGACCGATTCGATCAACAACCAATGACATTGCAGTTTGGCCAGCAATAGATGCCACTGAATAAATGGCAACGCCAATCAGCGGCACGATCTGTGTTTGGATAGCGACAAAACTGCCACCGAGCGCGCCGGCGAACAACTTCCACCGTGCAATTTCTTTACTAGCAACCGCGGTCTGTAAGTTTTTAATGCCCTCTTTAATGTGAGGGCTAAATGGTGTGATCACAAGAATGATCAGTAACCCTGAACTAAATGACACTAGCGCTGCTTGTAATCCGTTATCTAATCGAAGCGAAAGTTCTCCGTTTGCGCGCGCTTGCAGCGCGATCATCGCCCCAGATAAAGCTGCTAATAAATCTAAGCGCATTACTTGTGAGTGCCGTGGAACTCGCGCTTATCTGCGATCCAATCCATTAGTGCGAATAAAACTCCAGAAAGCACAAAAGTAAGGTGAATGATTACTCGCCAGATTGTGCCTTCGCCCACTTCAGCTTCACCAGAAAGTTCGATGAAATCCTTAAGCAATTCAATTACCGAAATTGCTACTAATGAACCTATTAACTTGATTTTCAAACCGCTGAAATCAATAGTTCCCATCCAGTGTGGGCGATCCTTTGATTCTGTTGCAACATCAATGCGAGAAACAAAGTTTTCGTATCCTGCAAATATCACCATTAAAATTAGATTTGCGAGCAGCGTTAAATCCAACAAGGCCAAGAGTTCTAGCGTAAAGCTTTGCGGAGTTGCATCACCGATGTGTATCGCTATGTGATAGAACTCGATTAGAAAGCGGTAGGTAAGAAGAATTAATGCCCCGACCAATCCCAAATACAGTGGCGCAAGAAGGAAACGGGCGCGGAAAAGAATGGATTCAATTGCATTGGAAATTTGGCTCATGTGCAGATTTTATCTCAACCCTCTAATGAAAGCGTGACTTGCAGCCATTCCTCTTCAAGTTTCGTCGCTTCCGCGCTCAGAACCAATAACTCGGAAGCGATTGCAACTAGGCGATCGGCATCAAAGGCTGCGGTCTCTTGCTCAGCAGTTAAAGCTGCAATTGCCGCTGCGCATTTTTCCATCTGGCGTTCAAGGCGTGTTAAGTCTTTCTTTAGTTGACGTTGTTCTGCGGCATTAGAGGTTTTCTTTTCCTTGACCACCGTGGCAACAGAATTCAAAGCAACTGCGCGCTGTTCCAGGTACTCATCGACCCCGCGCGGCAAATCACGGACCTTTTTGTCGCCCAATAAACCAACAAAGCGATCACATACGCGTTCTAAGAAGTATCGATCGTGAGAGATAACAATGAGCGTCCCACCATAACTATCTAACAAATCTTCTAACTCGGTCAATGTTTCAATATCAAAATCATTTGTTGGCTCATCAAGTAGTAAAACGTTAGGGCTATCCATCAGTAAGCGAGTTAGCTGCAAACGACGCTTTTCACCCCCTGATAAATCACCAACAGGGGTCCACTGAGATTCTCGATCAAAGCCCAATCGCTCGCATAGTTGCGAAGCAGAAAGTTCGCGCCCGCCACCTAGTTCAACACGATTAGCAATCTTTTCAACCGCCTCTAGAACCCGCCAGGTTGGATCTAACTCATCTAAATGCTGAGTCAAGAAAGCAGCTTTAACAGTTACACCAGTTACTAATTTTCCGGCAGTTGGTTGAATTTCACCAGTTAAGGTGCGCATTAAAGTTGTTTTGCCCGCGCCGTTTACGCCCACGATTCCAATTCGATCACCTGGACCGACATTCCAATATAGGTCGTCAATTAATTCGTTATCGCCAAGTTTTACTTGTACATGGTGGGCTTCATAAACAGTCTTGCCTAAACGATTTAGCGCAAACTTTAATAATTCACCTTGATCGCGTGGTGCTGGTTCATCGGCAATCAAAACATTTGCAGCATCGATTCGAAACTTTGGCTTTGATGTTCTGGCTGGTGCGCCACGACGAAGCCAGGCAAGCTCTTTTTTGATCAACATATTGCGGCGTTGATCCATGACAGATGCTTGGCGAGATCGCTCTGCCTTAGACAAAACAAATGCGCTATAGCCACCGTCGTACTCTTCAACTTTGCCTTCGACGACTTCCCAGGTGCGCTCTGTTACCGCATCTAAAAACCAACGATCGTGCGTTACAACAACAACTGCCAAACCGCGGCGATTATTAATGTAGGTAGCAAGCCAGGCTACGCCTTCCACATCTAGGTGGTTTGTTGGTTCATCCAGCAAGATCAAATCAAGTTCGTTAATAAGCAATTTGGCTAATCCAACTCGCCTGCGTTCTCCACCTGATAACTGTCCAAATTTGCGATCAAAGATGTGATCATCAAAGCTTCCAAACAATCCTGTAAATACTTCACGGATATTTGGATCACTAGCCCACTCATGTTTTTCAGTGTTTCCTAAAACAACTTCACCGACCGTGCTTTCAGGATCTGCTAAATCAACTTGCGATAGCAAACCAATTTTGGCTGAATTAGATTTCGTTACGCGGCCCGAATCAGGTGGTTCGATTCCGGCCATAACTTTCATCAAAGTACTTTTGCCTGAACCATTTCGTCCAACAATTCCAATGCGATCGCCTTCGGATACGCCAAGTGAGACGCCTACCAACAGCTCTTTGATATCAAAGGCTTTCGAGACATCTTCGATGTTAACTACATTGCGCGCCACGGTAGGAGAGCGTACCTTTCCCTTATGAAGGTAACTGACCGCGAATACGCGCTAGAGCTTGATAAAAATGATCCATTGGCTCATTTCAAATCGCAATTTGTGATTTCAGACCCAACCATGTGTTATTTGGACGGCAATTCATTGGGGCGCTTACCAAAAGCAACAGTTACGGCGATTAATGATTTCATGACCAAGGAATGGGGCCCTGAAGTTGTTACTGGCTGGAGCCACTGGGTTGATGAGGCGCAGCCAACGGGTGATTTATTGGGCGAGGCCGCACTTGGCGCAGCAGCAGGTCAGGTATTGGTCTGTGACACAACATCAGTTAATTTTTATCAACTGTGCCTTGCGGCAATTCAGGCTCATCCGAGTCGTAAAACAATCATTACTGATGCCGCAAATTTTCCAACCGATCGATACATCCTTGACGGAATTGCGCAACAGTTTGGCTTGAACCTTGTCATGATCGACAACGAAGATCCCGCTATTGCACAGCACGAACGAATTACAACTGAAGTTCTTGCCCCGTACCTCAATGATGATGTTGCATTAGTAACTCTGGAAGTTATTCAATATCGATCAGGTGCCCGTACAGATTTGAAATCAATTACCGATCAAGTTCGAGCAATTGGCGCGTTGGTTGTTTGGGATGCAAGCCATGCCGTCGGTGCAATTGAATTAAACCTAGATGCAAATGGTGTCGACCTGTGTGTGGGATGCACATACAAGTACGGCAACTCTGGTCCTGGCGCACCTGCCTGGTTATATGTTTCAAAGCGCGTTCAAAGTGAGTTACAGGTTCCAATTCAGGGTTGGTTTGCACAAGATGCACAGTTTGAAATGGGGCCGGTCTTTGAGCGCTCCCAAACAATTCGTGGATTTCAGATTGCTAGTCCATCGTTAATGGGTATCCGTTGCGTACAAACCGCCTTTTCAATGATTAAAGAAGCTGGAATCGATGCAATTGCACATAAGGCTGCTGTTGGCACCCAGATGATGATCGAGCTATACGACGCATGGTTAGCACCACTTGGCATCGAACTTAATACTTCGCGCGATGCTAAAGAACGTGGTGGCCACATTTCACTTGTTCACCCAGATGCTGCGCAGATTTGCGTTGCACTGCGCACAATTTCAAATGTAATTCCTGATTACAGAACACCTAATTCCATCCGCTTAGCAATATCTCCGCTTCCAACCTCATATGTTGAAATCTGGGATGGGTTAGAACGTATGCGGGATTTAGTGGCATCTGGCGGCTATAAAGAGGTTCAAGAAGGTGGGTCTCGCGTCACATGAGCGAAAACTTTGATTCTGCTCTGACATATACATCGTATTTAGCTGTTGATGAACTTCTGAAGCTACAGCGTCCGCTCTCTACTGGGCCAGAACATGATGAAATGCTATTTATCATCATTCACCAAACATACGAACTATGGTTCAAGCAATTAATTCATGAGTTTAAGCAAGCACAGGTTGCGATGGAGTCAGGAGATTCACATTACTCGTTAGCTATCTTGGGGCGCATCAGAACAATTCTTAAAGTTTGTGTCACGCAGATCGACATCTTAGAAACAATGACACCGCTGCAGTTCAATGCCTTCCGCTCCTATCTGTCATCATCTAGTGGTTTTCAATCTGCCCAGTTCAGAATGGTTGAAGCATTATTGGGTCGTCGTGATAGCAAGATGGCTGGACATTTACCGTTAGATATTCAAGAACAAATCCAGGAAATCACAGCGCGCAATAGTGTGTGGGATTCGGCTCTTGTTTACATTTCAAAGCGCGGGCACGCAATTCCTACAGAGATCCTGAATCGAGATAAATCAACCGCCTATGTTGCAAATACCGCGGTGCAAGAAGTACTGCTACAAGTGCACCGCAGTGATCCAGAGTCTGCAATGGTGTGCGAGCGCTTAGTAGATATTGATGAGGGTATGCAGGAATGGCGCTATCGCCACGTGAAAATGGTTGAACGAACTATTGGACATAAAATAGGTACTGGCGGGTCAAGCGGAGTTGCTTACTTGAGCAGCACCTTGTTTAATCCAACTTTTCCAGATCTTTGGGAGATCCGTTCTAGTTTTTAATTATCGACCGTGATAAATGAAAATTGCAATGATTGAAACCACTGCACCACCAGAGATTAAAAAATATTTAACCCATGGCTTCATACCTGTTTTTTCAGCTGCTCTAGCTGCGATGCGCTTTGTATGCATCATAACTCTGCCAGCCCATGCGAACTCAGTTGCTAAAATTCCGAGTCCCGCCAAAAGAATAAGTATTCCTGGACCTGGGCCAATTAACGCGACCGCACCGGCAACAGTTATTCCGCCACCAATAACCCCAATGATCACACGCCAGACAATGCGACCAGCTGTGGTCTTTTTAATCCACGAGCGAAAATTCATTGTATTTTCGTCACAATCATTTCTTTTGGGTAGACCTTAATTGTAATGGCCTCATTGCATTTTGATAAACCACAATACGTGTTTCCCAACTAGGCTCGAAGAATAGCTATACCGTTGAGAATAATGATTGCAAGGGCAACGACAATACCAAGTTGCTTTGCTGGGAGCTTTCCAACCAGTCGTGCAGCAATTGGAGCAGCAATAGTTCCGCCGAGTGCTAAACCTCCGACGATCCCCCAGTTGATGTCGATTCGCCCAATCTGCGCCAGAAAGCCAACTGATGCTGCAACTGCAACAACAAACTCAGCGGCGCTCACGGTGCCTATGATTTTTCGAGGCTCCATCGATGTTGTTGAAATGAGTGTTGGAGTAACGATTGGACCCCAACCGCCACCACCGGAGGCATCGACAAATCCACCAGTAAATCCAAGATAGCTCAAAAAGCGAGGGCTCTTAATTTCTATCATATTTACTTGGCCCTCTGCTTTAAATACATTGCGATACAGCAGAAGAAAGCCAAGAAACAAAAGCAGTGTAGATATAAAGATCTTTGAACTAGAAAGATCAATAAAGGATAGGAAGGTTGCGCCTAAAAAAGCACCGATGCCACCAGGGATAGCAAGTCGTAGCAAAATCTTTTTATCAATATTTTCTGCATGCCAATGAGAAGCTCCTGATGCCAAGGTTGTTCCAATTTCGGCAAAATGGACTGCAGCAGATGCCACCGCAGCAGATGCACCTAAGGTGACAAGCAAAGTTGAGCTGGTAAGTCCAAATCCCATACCAAGTGCACCGTCTATCAGTTGAGCGGTGCTTCCTACGAAAGCAAAAATAATCCAGTTCATAGAAGAATAGTAAGGATTTTATCCACGTTATCTTGTATTGGCGCAGTGCCATCAAGCACTAAATCAGGATGTGTTGGACGTTCGTATTCCTGACCAACACCAGTGAAATTGGGAATTTCACCCGCATCGGATTTCTTGAAGAGATCCTTTGGGTCTCGGGCTCGACAAACTTCGATTGGTGTGTCAACAAAGATTTCAAGGAATTCTCCCGGTTCAAACTTGCTCTTTGCTCTTTGGCGATCAACTTCGAAAGGACTAACAAGTGCTGAAATTACAATTAAACCTGCATCAACCATCAGCTTTGCTACTTCAGATACACGCCTTACATTTTCTGCTCGGTCTTCTGTTGTAAAGCCAAGATCCATATTTAGACCAAGTCGTAAGTTATCCCCGTCTAATACATATGCGTGAGCACCTTGCGCAACTAATCGCTTTTCAAGGGCGTTGGCGATTGTAGATTTTCCAGATCCAGAAAAACCAGTAAGCCAAACGACCCGAGATTTCTGATTCTTCTGTGCGCTGCGTTGGAGTTTGTTTACTTCGTAGTCTTGGTGAGTCACATTGGAAGCACGGCGCAATGCATGCCGAATCATTCCTGCGCCAACTGTTTTAAGCGTTAGCCGATCTACAAGTATGAAATTTCCAAATTCACGATCATCGGTATATGGGCGCATCACCAAAGGAATGTCTGATGCAATTTCAACATCGCCGATTTCATTCATCTTTAAGGTATCTGAAGAAATGTGCTCGCCAGTGTTCACATCGATCTTGTGCCTAATTTTGGTAATAATTGCTGGTGTAGTCGAAGCTCCGCTAATCATTAGATATGAGCGACTATGAATCAAAGGATCTTCATGAAGCCAAACAAGGTGCGCTGCAAAACGATCCGCTGCAGTCAAATCATCCTTAGAGGCTGCAATTACATCACCTCGAGTGGCATCAACTTCGGGAGTAAGAACAAGTGTTACAGCAACATCGGTTTCAGCTTTTTTAATGTTGCCATCAAAAGTTACGATAGAAGAGATTGTCGCCTGCTGATTACTTGGAAAAATCGTGACTTCTTCACCTTCTGTGAAGGTGCCACGACGGACTGTCCCAGATACGCCACGAAAGTTTTCAGCTCGCGCAATCATTTGAATGCGCATTAGCCCACTAGTGGATAGATCTTTAGGTTTTTCCCATCCCTGAATCGCATCTTGCAAAGTTTGCCCCTTGTACCAAGGCATTTTTTCGCTAGGGAATACGACGTTATCTCCGGCAAGTGCGCTCATTGGAATGATGTGAATGTCTTGTACATCAAGGCGTTCGACTGCTCGCTGTATATCTGCAGAGATAGCATCAAATACTTCTTGTTTGTAATCCATGGCATCGAGCTTGTTAATTGCAATAATTAGTCGGGAGACTCCCATGAGCGAGCAGATAGTTAGGTGACGCAAAGTTTGGGTGCGCACACCCTTCATTGCATCGACTAGAACTAAGCCGATATCAGCTCGTGATGCTGCTACCACCATGTTTCGGGTGTACTGCTCGTGCCCCGGAGCATCACTAATGATTAGGCGTTTCCCATCTAGAAGCGTCATTGATCGATACGCAACATCGATCGTGATGCCTTGTTCGCGCTCTGCTTCAAGACCATCTGTAAGCAAACTAAAGTCAATATCACCGGCAGGAATAGTTGAACCTGTCCGCCTTACTTTCCGAGCCGCTCCAATAGTGTCGTGCGGAACGCTATCGGTTTCAACAAGTAGGCGTCCGATTAGTGTGCTTTTGCCATCATCAACACTTCCGCAAGTGAGTAGACGGACAATTGCGCCAGCCATTAAAAGTACCCTTCAGTCTTTTTCTTTTCCATTGAATCTTCATTATCGCCGTCAATCAAACGTGTAGCGCGTTCGCTTAGTTTGACCTGTAGAACCTCTTCAACAACCTCTTCAATAGTTGTGGCAGTTGATTCAACTGCTGCAGTAAGTGGATAGCAACCAAGTGTGCGAAACCGAACCAATTTCATAAACGGTGTTTCACCATCTCGAAGTTGGAAACGATCATCATCGACCATAATCATCTGATCCCCGCGCTGAACCATTGGTCGTTCCTGTGCAAAATAAAGAGGATTTACTTCAATTTTCTCTTGCAATATGTAATGCCAGATATCAGCTTCGGTCCAATCAGAAATTGGAAAAACTCTCATTGTCTGATCTGGAGCAAGCCGAGTGTTATATGTTCGCCATAGCTCTGGACGCTGCTCACGAGGATTCCAGCGATGACCGGGATCTCGGACGCTAAAAATACGCTCCTTTGCTCGACTCTTCTCTTCGTCACGACGAGATCCACCAATGGCCGCATCAAAGCCATGCAAATCGAGGGCTTCACGAAGGGCCACTGTTTTCATTACACGTGTGTACTCAGAGGCGTTGGTGTTAAACGGATTAATGCCAGATTGAACGCCTTCTTGATTGGTGTGAACAATCAACTGTGATTTAGTTTCGGTGACTATTCGATCTCGGAAAGAGATCATCTCCTTAAATTTCCACGTTGTATCCACATGCAACAGCGGAAATGGAATCGGTGATGGGTAAAAAGCCTTACGAGCAAGGTGCAATAAAACTGAGGAATCCTTACCAATTGAATACATCATTACTGGCTTTTTAAAACCAGATGCCGTTTCACGAAGAATCTCGATCGATTCATTCTCAAGCTCTTTAAGGATTGCAGAAATTTTGCTCATAAAGTCACAGCCTTAAAGTCGTAATCTCCATAGCTCGTTCCAATCTTTACCAAGAAATCTTCTTGCGCTTTGTTTGAACGATCTTGTTTTACTGTGGTCGGAGCAAGTGTCAGCTTGTCCCAATCTTTAAAATCTTCGAACTGAGCAAATTTTTGGATTTCGCGAACTTTTTCGGGGTTGTGTAGATCAGCAAAATCAACATCAAGGATTGGACATCCCTGTGCTTTTGCAAAGCGCAAGTAATCCGCATAAAACTTTGTGTAGTTAGCAATAAAGGTTTCAAATTCTCGCAAATCTAAATCAACAACAACCTCTGAAGTACTTGCAGTATGCCACTTTCCAGTTGCATTAGCTTTTTTATGTGAAACAAAACGATCGAGGTGATTTCTGCGAAGGAAGATAATGCTTGGCTTGAATTCTGAGATGATCGACTGAAGCAGTGGATCTGATAGATGTTGTGGAAAAACTTTAATGATATGAATACCTGGAAGGCTTTTAATAGCTGACATAGTGCGATGTGCGTCTAAGGAAGTTGTTTCAAACTTGAAATACTTCCAAGACTTGCGCTGTTGTCGCAGATTAATCGAATAGCGAAGAGAGAAAAATGGATAGAAGTGATTAATTCGCTCTATTAGTGATTGCCATGCATTGAATATGAAGAATTCCCCGTAATATCTAAATCCAACTTCCTCATTGGAGAGTAAGCTCCCAATCGCATGAGTCCCAGAACGTGGAAATGAAATAACAAAAACAACCTTAGATTTGACCGGCTGGGAGTTGTGAATATACCGATTGTAGAAATACAAAGGCAGGGCCTTGAAATTTAGAAGAGCCTTTTTAAGAGTGATAACAAGGTCGGATTTAGCAGGTTTTTTGGTACTTGCGCGCTCGGCGGACATTTTCAAATCTTATCAGTGGCAGATTTGATTATTGGTAGTCTTGGCACATGACATCG
>DAISII010000004.1:0-8373 GCA_036822115.1 Candidatus Planktophila sp. | reverse complement strand
TTCACCTCATTTTCACAGGAAATAGAAGCCCTGCAGGCGCTTCGTAACTCTCGAAGATCTGCGATTAAAAAATATCCAAAAATAAGCGTCCTGGTCTCGACGCTTAGAGCCGACGATCTCTCAAATTTACTCGATCAGCTCCTTAATCAAACCCTAAGCACCTTTGAATTGATTCTAGGTTTGCACGCATTAGAGTTGTCGCAATCGCATAAAAAACAAATAGCAGCACTCAAGCGCCGAAAAGTGAATGTGGTTATCGAAAAATACACTCGCGATAAAACTTTAGGAATAATTCTCACTTCATTAGCATCTCAATCAACCGGTGAATACATCGCAAAAATGGATGATGATGATTACTACGGGCCAGAGCACCTTCGTGATTTAGTAGACGCCGCACTTGATACGGGTGCAGATGTCGTGGGTCGGGCCATGAATTATGTTTACCTGGAGCCTTTGCAATTGACGGTGCGTAGATTTAAACCTCATGGGACACAGGCAGTTGAACTGTGGAGTGATTGGGTATGTGGTGGAACTATTTTAGCTAAGTCAGATGTTGCACAAGCAGCAGGATGGTTTGGAGAAGGCAACACTGCAGTTGATAGATATTTGCTCAGTAATGTTGTAAATAACGGCGGAAAAATTTGGCGCACTTTTGGGGCCGGATACATTTATCGTCGAACCTTTACTTTTCACACATACGTTACTAATTACTCGAAGTATTTAAATGGCGCTAATGAGCAAGTGGTCGGGGTTTGGGACCACCCAATCTTTGGAGAAAAACGATGACGTACGAGCCATATCGTTTCGCGCGCCCCCATGGGCTTCCCCTTGTGTCAGCTCCAAAGTTATCTGTTGCGATAGTAATTGCTTGTCGTGATGGCCAAGAAAAACTTGACTTGGTTTTAGCCTCACTTTCTGTGCAAAGTTACCCGACATCTTTAACTTCGGTTTACATAATTGATGATGCAAGTGCAAAACCACTGGTACTACCGAAGATTAAGCCTGCAAAAACCAAGCTGATTTCCTATAAAAATGCTCGGGGTCGATGGGGCAAGACCGCTGCAACAAATGATTGTGTTGCAAAACTGCGTGAAGATGTCATCTGGTTTATCGATGCGGACATGATTTTCGACGCTGATCATTTAGCTCACCACATGAAATGGCATCACGATAATGATGATTACGCTGTTCTGGGTTGGAAACGTTTTGTTAAGAGTTGGAATTACACACCTGAATCTCTTGTGAAATCCATAAAAGCTGGCGAATTTGATCAATTGCATGCTGAGAGCTGGGGTAAGGATCTTTGGGAAGAACGCGTTACGCGTACTCACGATTTGGAAAAACCAGAACTGGATGGGTACAGATCTTTTGTAGGTGCAACATTTTCTATCCGTAATCAGCAATGGCGTTACCTTGGTGGGTATGATCGCAACTTTATTACAGCCGAAGATACTGAGTTCGGTTGGCGAGTTTTTGTAAATGGCTTGCGCACCGTTGCCGATCGCCAAGCTAAGTCGTGGCACCTTGGTTTTAGCACTGTTGAATCTAATAAGGAGTTAATTCATCGCCATAACGATCCATTGTTGGCGCAACTTGTTCCACAGATGCACAGCGTTCGTGCAAAGAATGCCTTCAATTGGTCGATACCTACTTATCAAGTCTTCTTAGATATTCGCGATTCAACTCTTGATCAGTTATTAGATCTTCGTGCCAAGCTTCTGAAACTTCCAGGCACAAACGCGCACTTCACTCTTTTGGCAGCTTGGAAAGTTTTGGATGACAGATACTCGCCCCTAGCTGATCCCCATGGTGACCTTCGTGAAATACACAATTGGCTACAGGGTGACGCTGAATACTCATTTAAGGACATAGGTTTTGATTCGCAGTTGGCGATTGAAGATCTGATTGAGGGATTCACCCACGGACCAACCCCTTATTACATTTATGCCGAAGCCGCTGCTGATTTCGATCTGAAAGACCTTGTTGACTATCTTCTCGCAAGCCAGAATGGGCTAGTCGGTATTGTAAATAAGAAAGATCAAAGGGCCTTTGCCGTATTTGCACCCGCCCTTGCACGAGCGTTAACACTGGACACACCTCTGTATAAATCAATTGAACGACAGTGGGGCGTTCTTTGGATGAACGATGACCAGTTTGCCGCTATAAACAAGGGAAAACATAATCGCCTGAGACGTTTCTTCCGTTACCTAAAGCGTGAAGGGAAGAAAATCAACTCTCCACGGCAACTATTTATCTTTGTGCACAAGGTGATCTCATTACTTCTGAGAAAAGTTCTACGTCGTGGATAAACCGACGATTATTCTCGCCACAAGCAATGGAATTGGGATGGGTCACTTGGCCCGAGCGACTGCAGTTGCAGAGGAGCTCAAAAATACCGCGCAACCAATTATTGTCTCCGTAGCTGGGGGAATTTCAGAAATACCAGAAGTTGTTGGAATACCGTGCGAATACATTCCTGGAAAAGCTCGCCGTTGGATGCCGGCGCATCGTTGGGATCGTTATTTTAGAGATCGTTTAATAGCAATCGCCGATGAGACCGGGGCAAAAGTTATTTCTTTCGATGGAGTTGTCCCTTACCCAGGATTTATTGCAACCAAATTAAAGCGCCCAGATCTCACAATTGTTTGGGTTCGTCGAGGCCTATGGCAGAGAAACATTCTCCGTTTTGCTCTTCCATTTCAATCTCACTTAGTAGATGCAATTATCGAACCAGGCGATATTGCACGCGCTTACGACAACGGACCAACCTCTAAACGTAAAGATGCGATATTGACCTCGCCTGTGTCCCTCTACTCTAATGTTCGCGCACAATCTCGTGATGATGCACGTAAAATCTTAGGACTCGACAATGATCGCCCTGCAGTTTTAGTTCAACTCGGTACAGGCGATAATGATATGAATGAAAAGATGCGTGCTGCTCTTACTGGCTTGCTTGGTTGGCAAGGATTACAAGTTGTCTTAACAAAAAATCCAGAGGATGCACAAGGTATAAGTCTTGTTCCAGCTGGACTAGAGACCAAAATTCAGCGCTATTTCCCACTTGCAGATGTACTTGCAGCCTTTGATGGCGCTATCGCTGCTACCGGATATAACAGTGTTCATGAACTATTGCCGGCACAAATCCCAACAGTGCTGATTTCAAACATTCGCGGTACTGATGATCAAGATGCTCGAGCTAAGTGGTGTCATGATCACGGCTATGCATTGCGTGCTGATCACGCCAATTTGTCTGACATAACCGCGACAGTAAGAAAATTGAGTGATGAGTTATTGCGAGAGAGTCTGCGCAACAAGTGCGCAGAGCTTTCAAACACAGCCGGTGGAAAGCAAATTGCTGAAATTTTGCTTAGCCTGGCTAATTCTGCAACAAAGAAGCCAAGCAAAAGAGTTACACGATTTATTCTTACCCAAGTAATTCATAAAGCGACCTACCTATATCGTTTGATTCGCCCCTACACAAAGAATGCCATGGTGGACAATAAACCGGTCCTCTTTAGTCAAGAAATTTCGGCAGAATACTTACGTTCGCATATAAAAGGTAGTCAACGATTTGAACATCTGATTGAGGGTGCATCAAAGAGTTATGTCGATGCCCGCTATCAAATTGCTAGTAAAGCTTACGACCATTAAAACCTATTAATTACTCCACGAAGAATGCAGTGGTCGTCCTTCGGCGTAACCTGCTGAAGATTGAACTCCAACAGTTGCTTTCTCTGCAAACTCTAGGATGTTTTTTGCACCCGCATATGTAAAGGAGGAACGGACTCCGGCAATGATTTCATCCAACAAATCTTCTACACCTGGTCGTGCCGGGTTTAAGTACATCCGAGATGTTGAAATTCCTTCTTCAAATAGCGCTTTGCGAGCGCGATCAAAGGCATCTTCCTGTGATGTTCTAGCTGCAACGGCTCGAGCAGATGCCATTCCGAAGGATTCTTTGTACAGGCGCCCATTTGCATCACTTTGTAAATCTCCAGGTGATTCATATGTTCCGGCAAACCAGGATCCGATCATTACCTGTGATGCACCTGCGGCTAATGCCAGCGCAACATCGCGCGGATGGCGGACTCCGCCATCGGCCCACACGTGTGCGCCAAGCTTTTTAGTCTCTGTTGCGCACTCCAAAACTGCTGAAAATTGTGGGCGTCCTACACCTGTCTGCATGCGAGTAGTACACATCGCACCAGGGCCAACACCAACTTTTACGATGTTTGCCCCAGCTTGTACTAAATCATGAGCACCTTGTGCGGTTACAACATTTCCGGCAACGATTGGAATTTGTGGATTGATCGATCTAATTGCAGCCAATGCTTCCAACATTTTCTTTTGATGCCCGTGCGCCGTATCTACAACTAAGACATCAGCACCGGATTCAATTAGAGCTGCGGCCTTTGCTGCGACATCACCATTGATTCCAACCGCTGCTGCAATACGCAAACGTCCTTGTGCATCAAGTGCGGGTGAATACAAAGTTCCACGCAACGCACCCAAGCGCGTCATGATTCCGACCAAATCACCATTGCTTGCAACAACTGGTGCCAATTTGTGGCGATGTTGATTCAAGAATTCAAATGCTTCGCGAGCGCCAAGCGTATCTGGCATTGTTATTAAGTCTTTGCTCATGACCTGATGTAATTGTGTAAAGCGATCAACGCTCTTGCAATCTTCTTCAGTAATGATTCCTACAGGTTTTCCACCTTCAACAACAACTACTGCGCCATGTGCACGTTTGTGTAACAAACTAACAGCATCTGCAACTGTTGATTGGGGTGACAAAGTAATTGGAGTATCAAAGAAGGGGTGACGTTCTTTCACCCATGTGATTACTGAATCAACAACAGCATGCGGAATGTCTTGTGGAATAACAGTTAAACCACCGCGACGTGCCATTGTTTCTGCCATACGCCGCCCAGCAATAGCTGTCATGTTTGCAACAACTAGCGGAATCGTTGTTCCGGTTGCATCTATTGCGGAAAGATCGACATCCATTCTGGATGAAAGTTCAGATCTGCTTGGCACCATGAAAACATCGTCATATGTCAGGTCATGGGTAGGTTCATTTATGAATCGCACGTAGGCAAACAATACTCAGGTAGACTAGAAGAATGTCTAAACCACTCATATCTGTACGTGGATTAACCAAGGTTTTCGGGGATTTCACCGCTGTAGACGGCATCGATTTTGATGTCGCTAAGGGTGAGTCCTTTGGATTATTAGGTCCCAACGGCGCTGGTAAATCAACCACAATGCGCATCTTGGCCGCAACATCTACCCGCACATCGGGCACTGTTGAAATCTTGGATAAAGATCCTGAAAAGTTTGGTCCTCTTGTTCGCGCGCACTTAGGTGTAGTGCCACAACAAGACAACCTAGATGGCGAACTAACTGTTAGCGAGAACCTGTACATCTATGGTCGCTACTTTGGTCTTTCAAAGAAGTTTATAAAGGGCAAGATCGAAGAACTTCTTGAATTCGCACAGCTTGAGGAAAAGCGTGATGTGAAGGTTGAAGCGCTCAGTGGCGGAATGAAGCGCCGCCTAACAATTGCGCGCGGACTTGTGAGCGAGCCAGATATTTTGTTGTTGGATGAACCGACTACGGGTTTAGATCCACAAGCACGACATATTTTATGGGATCGCTTATTCCGCTTAAAGGAACAAGGCGTGACTCTGGTACTAACCACGCACTTTATGGATGAAGCAGAACAGTTGTGTGATCGTCTTGTTGTAATGGACAAGGGTGCGATCATGGCTGAAGGCTCACCACAAGGTTTGATTAAAGAGTATTCGAGCAAGGAAGTTCTTGAGGTTCGCTTCGGCAGCGATCGCAACGCAGAAGTTGCACCACAGTTAGCGCAAATGTGTGAACGTATGGAAATTTTGCCAGACCGTATTTTGATGTATACAGAAGATGGCGAAAAGCTTCTAGAGCAAATCGCCGCTGCCAAGATGCACCCAACTACTTCGTTGGTTCGTCGAAGCTCACTTGAAGATGTGTTCTTGCGTTTAACTGGAAGAACCTTGATTGAATGAACACCGGTATTGATGTTGTACAAATTCAGCGCTTTGGAGCTTTATACATAGCTGCAGCTCGCTTGCGATCAATGGCTAAATGGAAGTCCATCATCGCCGCTGTAGATATCGGAAACCCTTTGTTTTACTTGATTGCAGTCGGTGTAGGCATCGGCGTTCTGGTGGAACAAGGATCCGGCACGAGCGGCACAAATGGCATTAAATACATTGCTTTTATCGCACCTGCCCTGTTGGCCAATTCAGCAATTGCCGCTGTAATGGATGAAACAGTATTTCCAACGATTGAAGGCTTTAAGTGGCGCAAACTTTTCTTTGCACAAAACGCAACACCTATTACAGGACGCCAAATTGCACTTGGTGTTTATCTATCAGCACTATGTCGAGCAATCTTTAGTGTTTCGATTTATTATGTTTTGCTGCTTGCGTTTAATGTTGTTGAATTTGGTTTAAGTGTTTTGCTTATTGTGGTTGCAGTTTTGGGTGGCGCAGCTTTTGGAGCTATTATTTTGTTTGCTGCAGCAACAATTGAAAACCACGATCAATTTTTTAACATTCTAGGACGATTAGTAATCATGCCGATGTTTTTGTTTTCAGGAACATTCTTTCCTTTAACTTCAATGCCAATTTACTTACAACCTATTGGTTGGGTTTCACCACTGTGGCATGCCACAGAGCTTGGCCGCGAAGCTGCATTTGATTATGGGACCAGCACGATGATGGTCATTGTTCACATAACCTTTTTATCAATTTTAGTAATTGTTGGACTCTTTCTTTCAATGCGCCAATTTGAACGGAGGTTGGCAAAGTGAGTGCTGCTGTAGAAATTGCAGAGAAGAACAAGTCGAGTGCAATGTATGCAGGACGTCCTCAAGTGTTGCTCGAAAGAGGTTGGCTAGCTTTTAGATCATCAAACTGGGTTCCTGTTGTTACAGGTTTTGTTGAGCCAGTTCTTTTCTTATTGGCATTTGGGTATGGGATGGGAACTCTTGTAGGAGATGTAACCACGGGTGGTACCACAATTGATTACACATTATTTATCGCACCAGGATTGTTGGCTAATAGTGCAATGAATGGTGCGATTTACGATTCAACCTGGAATGTCTTTTGGAAACTCAATGAATCCAAGCTATATAAGACAATGCTTTCCACGCCACTTGGGCCAATGGATATCGCACTCGGTGAAATCTGCTGGGCACTTATTCGCGGCTTGATCTATTCCATAGGCTTCTTAACCGTTGTCACCGCGCTCGGGCTCACCCCTAGCATCTGGGCGCTGCTAGCAATCCCTGCCGCTTCTTTGGTGGCATTTGGTTTCGCCTCATTTGGAATGGCTGTGACATCCTTCTTTAAGACCTACCAACAAATGGGCTTCATCAACATAATCCTTTTGCCAATGACCTTGTTCTCTGGATCGCTGTATCCAATTTCCGTTTACCCAGATTGGGTAGAAAAGATCATCATGGCGTTGCCGTTGTGGCACGGTATTGAATTAGTTCGCGCGTTTTGGTTTGGAAATATTACTTCAGGTGTTCTTGTTCATATCGGATACTTTGTCGTCATGATTGCAGCAGGGCTATTTGTTACTTCTCGCAGATTGCGCGCACTGTTCCTTCGTTAATCAATACTAAAGGTTGCATCTGCAACTAGTGCAGGACATTTCCATCCTGGTGCAATTACTGGTTCAAAATGCCACCATTCGTTTTCAAATACACGACATAATCCAAATTTTGATCCGTTAATTTCTAACCAACCTGCACCAACTGGTTCATTTGGATAATTAACATCTATCGCAATACCCCATGGATGGTGTGAAACAAGTGGTGGTGCAACCCATTTGCTTGCCTCTGCGGCGGTCCCATATTTCTTAACAGCTTGTGCGAATAAAGTTTTTTGACGAGACAATGATCTAAATCCTGATGCAATGTATAACGCCTGTCCATCCTTTTTCGCAGCTGCTTGTGCCGCCTTAAAACGATTCATAAGTTGTTTATCTATTTGGTCAGGACGAATTAATGAATGCGGAATTGCGCCAGCACCCAAAGAAAATTCAGTTTTTTCACACCCTTTTATTACATTTGAAATACGTATTGTGTAATCACTCTTTTTTGCACAACTTAAGGGAATAGTGTCGGACGCATGAGAAACCCCATTTATGGACAAAAAAGCCAATAAAACGGCTAAAAAGGCACGACTTTTGCGCATGCCGTCAGTCTAACGGGGTTGCTTTTTAATTAAAGAGTGAGAGAATTACCGACAGTTAAGAAATTAACTAAAACGAACCGGGAGAGTACTTCTCAAACGAGTTTCAAAAGCTGAAACC
>DAISII010000003.1:21785-24099 GCA_036822115.1 Candidatus Planktophila sp. | reverse complement strand
CGCACATCACCATAATCAAATGCGATACGACGTCCGCGCTGCATCATTTACCCAACGAGTGCGTTTGATATCGCAGTGAGAGCTTCTAGTGACTTTGACGCATCAGTGCCGCCACCTTGCGCGAAATCATCTTTACCTCCGCCGCCGCCACCAAGAACTGTTGAACCAATCTTTACTAATGCACCTGCCTTTACACCCTTTGTGCGGGCTACTTCACTTGTTGCGACCACCAAAACGGGTTTACCGTCATTTGCGCTTATAAGTGCGACTACACAATTGGATTCACGCTCTCGCAGATCAAGTGCAATCTTACGAAGGTCATCTCCTGAGACCCCGTCAGCCATTACAGAAGAGACATATGAAATCCCATTAACAACGGTGGCGGTTTTGGCCAGATCGCCAACTTGAGAAAGTGCTTGAGCAGAGCGGACAGTTGCCAGCTCCTTCTCAATATCCTTCATCTTGCTAAGCAAATCCGAGATTCGTTCTGGTAATTCTTCGGTGCGTGCACCCTTGATCAAATCAGTTAAAGAGTTCAATAAGATGTGTTCACGTGCTAAGAATTTGTATGCGTCCACGCCAACTAATGCTTCAACGCGACGAACACCTGCTCCAATTGACGATTCACTCAGTAATTTAATAACACCCAATTGTCCAGAACGCGCCACGTGCGTGCCGCCACACAATTCGCGAGCCCAATCACCAACACTTACTACTCGAACAACATCACCATATTTTTCGCCAAAGAGAGCCATTGCACCAAGCTCTTTTGCCTTAGCTTGGCTCATACTTTCTGCAGTAACTTCTAAATTATCTAGTAAAAGCGAATTAACCCGTGCTTCAACATCATGTAACACGCTGACTGGAACCGAACCTGTTGCCGGAAAGTCAAAACGGAATCGACCAGGTGAATTTTCAGAACCTGCTTGCGTTGCTGTTTCGCCAAGAATTTCACGGAAAGCTTTATGGACCATGTGAGTCGCAGTGTGCGCACGCGAAATAGCGTGGCGACGCTCGATGTCGATTTCAGCTAATGCATCCGCACCAACTTCGATCGAACCACTTATAACTCGACCACGGTGAACGGATAACCCTGGCACTGGTGATTGAACATCATCGATTTCAACGACTGCACCATTGCTTAATGTGATGCGACCGCCATCGGCCAACTGCCCGCCACCTTCAGCGTAAAATGGTGTGCGATTCAAAACGATGTCGACATCTTCACCTTCTGATGCACTAGCTACCCCAACACCATCCACAACGATGCCTGTCAGTTTAGATTCAGAACTCTGGTGGGCATATCCAATGAATTCACTCTTGCCACTCTTGTCAGCGATTGCCTTATAGACGGAAACATCTGTGTGACCTGACTTCTTGGCCTTAGCATCAGCCTTTGCTCGATCCTTTTGCTCTTTCATTAAGCGACGGAAGCCATCTTCATCAACTTCAAGACCTTCTTCACGTGCCATCTCAAGTGTTAAATCAAATGGGAAACCATAGGTATCGTGAAGTTTAAATACTTCATCACCTGGCAACACGGTTGCCTTACTCTTTTTCAATGCTGTTGAAGCTAGATCAAAAATTTGGGTACCGCTCTTAAGAGTCTGCAAGAAGCTTTCTTCTTCCGAAACACTCACCGACAAAATACGATTTTTATCAGAAACTAACTCTGGATACTGAGGACCCATCGCACCTATAGCAGCAACAGTTAGTTCGGACATGATTGGATCCATTGATCCCAAAAGACGCATATTACGAATAGTGCGGCGCATCATGCGGCGCAGTACATAACCGCGACCTTCATTTCCGGGTGTAACTCCGTCACCGATAAGCATCGCTGATGTACGTGCGTGATCTGCGATCACTCGCAAGGCAACATCGGATTTTTCAGATGATCCATACTTCACACCTGTTAATTCAGAGGCTCGATTTAGGATCATGATTGTTGTATCGATTTCGTAAATGTTTTCAACACCTTGCAGCAATGCTGCCGTGCGCTCTAGTCCAAGACCTGTATCAATGCTTTTTGCTGGAAGCTCGCCCAAAATTGAATAACTATCTTTTCCGCCACCCGCACCACGTTCATTTTGCATAAAAACAAGGTTCCAAATTTCGAGGTATCTATTTTCATCGGCGATCGGTCCGCCCTCTGCGCCATATGCAGGACCTCGATCATAATAAATCTCTGAACAAGGGCCACAAGGTCCAGGTACTCCCATTGACCAAAAGTTATCCGCCATATCCCGACGTTGGATTCGTTCCTTTGGAACACCAATTTTTTTGTGCCAAATATCTGCAGCTTCATCATCAT
>DAISII010000003.1:16676-21775 GCA_036822115.1 Candidatus Planktophila sp. | reverse complement strand
ATCATCAAGATAAACAGTTACCCACAATTTTTCTTCGGGAAAACCGTAGCCACCATCTGCGATTGGACGAGTTAATAACTCCCAGGCCAGTGCTATTGCACCTTCCTTGAAGTAATCACCAAAAGAAAAGTTGCCACACATCTGAAAGAAGGAGGCGTGACGTGTTGTTTTTCCAACCTCATCGATGTCTAGCGTGCGAACACACTTTTGAACTGAAGTAGCACGTGCATACGGTGGCGTTACTTCACCCAAGAAGTACGGCTTGAATGGAACCATGCCAGCATTTACTAACAATAGATTGGGGTCATCAGCAATCAAAGATGCTGAAGGCACAACCGTATGAGTTAAACCCTGTCGGTTATCTGATTCAAAGAAGCGCAGCCAGCGCGTACGGATCTCGGCGGATTCCACTAGCTAGGATCACTCAGCCTTCTTCTTCTTAGAGCGCCCCTTGCTCATTTGAGCTGCGGACAAAAGCGCCCCAGCAACTTTTACTGCAGAGCCATTTTTGTTAATGAAACCTGTCGTTGCTTCATTTACCTTGTCTGAAAGATCTTCGATGTTCTTTGTTACACGATTTATGCTGTGTAAAGGTCCATTAACTAGAGTGACAGTCGTATGAACTTCGTCAATCAAGGGAGCTGTCTCATCGGTCAGCAATTTAAGAGAGGCCTTGGCCTCGTCAATTAATCGACCGACGCGCACGATCACATAAGCAATCGCTATCGCAATCACAGCAAGAGATGATGCCGCAATTATTGTTGCTATTCCGCCTGGACCCATACCGTTAGCCTACCTGACCCTTAACTTTCCTGAGGTGATTTAGATGATGATGGAGCTTGTGGAACCCAGTCAATTCCGCTCTCTTTACGTTGAGCCGGAGTAATAGGAGTTGGGGCACCTGTTAGTGGATCTCCACCGCTAGCAGTCTTTGGAAACGCAATTACTTCACGAATCGAGTCAGAGCCAGTCAACAATGCGCAAACGCGATCTAGACCAAGAGCGATACCGCCATGTGGAGGTGGGCCATAGTTAAAGGCCTCTAATAGGAATCCAAACTTGCTGTTAGCTTCTTCATCACTCAAACCGATAACAGAGAAAACATCTTTTTGAATAGTGCGATCGTGAATACGAATTGACCCACCACCTAATTCGGTTCCATTCAAAACGATGTCATAAGCGTAAGCAAGTGCTGACGCTGGATCGGATTTAAATGTTGCAGCAAATTCTGGTTTAGGTCCAGTAAATGGATGGTGAACCGCTGTCCAGCCACCATTGTCTGTTGGCTCAAACATTGGCGCATCTACTACCCACAAGAACTCCCACTTGCCATCTGGGATTAACCCACATCGCTTACCAATTTCTAAACGAACAGCGCCCAATAGATTAAGTGATGCGGTGCGCTCACCTGCTGCAAAGAAAATTGCATCTCCCGGCTTAGCGCTAGCTGCCTGCACAACTCCTGCTGTTTCCTTCTCAGAAAGATTCTTCGACACTGGTCCACCTAGCGTGCCATCTTCGTTGACCAGAATGTAGGCAAGTCCCTTTGCGCCACGTGCTTTTGCCCAGTCCTGCCAAGCATCTAATTCACGACGAGCAGATGAAGCTCCCCCAGGCATAACTACTGCACCAACATAGGGTGCTTGGAAGACTCTAAATTCAGTTTCAGCAAAAAAAACGGTGAGGTCTACAAGTTTATTATCAAAGCGAAGATCTGGTTTGTCTGAACCATAATCAGTCATGGCATTTGCATATGTCATTCTCTTCAAGGGTAGAGGGATGTCGTAATTGACCGTCTCTTTCCAAATACGTGCAACAATTTTTTCAGCAACTGCCAAGATATCTTCTTGATCAATGAAAGACATCTCAATGTCTAGTTGAGTAAACTCCGGCTGACGATCGGCACGGAAATCTTCGTCTCGGAAACAGCGTGCGATTTGATAATACTTTTCCATTCCAGCAACCATCAACAACTGCTTAAACAACTGTGGTGACTGTGGCAACGCGTACCAACTGCCTGGTTGCAAACGAACTGGAACTAAAAAGTCGCGTGCACCTTCGGGGGTTGATCTGGTCAAATAAGGAGTTTCAATTTCGAGAAAAGTTTCTTCCTCCATTACTCGACGGATCGTTGATGTAACTTTCGAACGCAAGCGAAGATTGTGGGCTGGCTTCTCTCGGCGCAAATCCAGATAGCGATATCGCAAGCGAATTTCTTCATTGATATCTGTGTCATCACCACTATCTACAGGAAAGGGCAATGGAGCTGATTCTGACAGGACAACAACTGTGTCACCCATAACTTCAATCTCACCAGTTGCGATATTTGTATTCTGATTTCCATCTGGGCGAGCAACTACCTCGCCAGTGATAAGCAAGCACCATTCAGCACGCAGCGATCCAGCAACTTTCTCATCGCGAATTACGACTTGAACTGAGCCGGAGGCATCTCGAAGATCGATGAAGGCCACGCCGCCATGATCACGTCGACGTGAGACCCATCCTGCGAGAGTGACCGTCTGACCCGCATCGGATTTGCGGAGTGATCCTGCTTCATGTGTACGCAACATTAATTAGTCCAATTTTTCTGATTTAGAGAGCTTCGAGCAATGAGTCAATCTTAACTGAAGTTGTCTGTCCGGTTTTCATCTCTTTCAATTCAACAGTTCCGCTAGAAATTTCTGCTTCGCCGAGGACAATCACATGTGTGGCACCACTCTTATCGGCGCCTTTCATTGCTCCCTTAAGCGCTCGGTCACCAAATGCAATTTCGACTATTTTTCCACTAGCTCGTAAATTCGCAGCAATGCTCAAAGCATGTACCCTGGCTATCTCCCCCAACGGAATAATGAAGAGATCTGAAACAAATGCATCTTCTCCAATTACGCCTTCAGCCTCAGCGGCTAATAAGGCACGGTCGACGCCTAATCCAAAACCGATGCCAGAGAGAGATTGACCTCCAAGTTGTTCCATTAACCCGTCATAGCGTCCGCCGCCACCGATACCTGATTGAGCACCCAGTAACTCATGCACAAACTCAAATGAGGTACCTGTGTAGTAATCAAGGCCGCGCACCATTCGCGGATTGACAACATAGGCAATACCTAATGCATCCAGATACTTTTGAACTAGCGCAAATTTGTGACGTGAATCCTCATTAAGGTAATTGATCAATAAAGGCGCATCAGACATCGCTTTGCGCATCTCTTCACGTTTATCGTCAAAGAGTCGTAGTGGGTTAATCAAGGCTCGCTCGGCCGTTGCTTCATCCAGGGTAAGTTTTGAAATAAACTTAACCAAATCTATGCGGTGGGCCGCACGTGATTCGGCATCCCCCAATGATGTAATTTCTAAACGGTATTTACTTAATCCAATTGCCCTAAAAGCTGCATCTGCAATTGAGATAACTTCAGCATCGATTGCAGGATCATCCAGCCCAATTGCTTCAATTCCAACTTGATAAAACTGACGATAACGGCCAGCTTGAGGACGTTCTGCGCGGAAGAATTGGCCTGAATACCAAACCTTCACTGGAAGTTGTCCGCGATCTAAACCATGTTCGATAACCGCTCGCATTACACCAGCAGTTCCTTCGGGGCGCAATGTAATCGAACGTCCCCCACGATCTTCAAAGGTATACATTTCCTTTGACACTACATCTGTAGATTCGCCAACACCGCGCCTGAACAGTTCAGTATCTTCAAATACCGGAAGTTCAATCAATTGATAGCCGGCTCGCTTAGCCGGAGCAACTAAATTTTCGCGAACAAATTCAAATGCACTCGATCTGTTTGGGACGTACTCGCTAACGCCCTTAGGTGCAGAAATCTTTTGACCTGACATCAATAACGACCTACCAAACTCTTCAAATATGGATTGTTCTTTTTTTCATAAGCCATGGTTGTCTCTGGACCATGACCGGGTAATACACGTAAATGATCCGATAGCGGAACTACCTTTTTTCGCAATGTGTCTTCCATATCTTTTGCTGATCCTGTAGGTAAATCAGTGCGTCCAATGGAACCAGCAAACAGAACATCTCCGCTGACCAATACCTCGTTGGAAACTTCAAACATCAAGGAGCCTCGAGTATGGCCAGGAGCGTGAATCGCTGTGAACGAAAGTCCGACTAACTCAATCACATCACCGCTACGAACTTCACGAACATCCCTCGGTTCTGAAAAGGTCATTCCAGATAAGGTCTCTACAAATTCGGCGCCATGAAGTTTTGCCGGGTTTCCAAGGAAGGCTCGATCTTCAGTATGAATGTATGAAGCGATGTCATACCCATCGGCGATAGATTGGATCGAAAATGTGTGATCGAGGTGTCCATGGGTGGCGATAATGGCTACGGGTTTGAGATTATGTTTTTCTAAAAGCTCTGTTAGTTGATGAGAGACATCCGGCATGCCCGGATCGATAACCACGCACTCACTCCCCAGTTCGGATGCGATTACCCAACAGTTGGTGGCAAACATAGGGGCGGCAAACGAGTCAATCAGCATCGCAGGCCCCCGATCTACGCTCAAATTTGGGTGCGATTGACGCTCACACCATGAGACAGGGTACCTTTTGCACACGAATACACACTCAACCCACGCTCAGAAGCGTCGAAACTTCTGAGCATCGCACCCACCACATAGCGAACTTCCTAAAGAAGAAACGCGCTGAAAGGATCACTCTCATGACAGATATGAATTTCCCACAACAGGCCAGCGCAGCAAGTGCGTTGATCGGAGATCCCTCAGCTTTTGGTCGAGTCGCAGATGATGGGACAGTTTATGTTCGAACATCACATGGTGAAACAGCCGTTGGTTCCTACCCGGGTAAATCTGCAGAGGAAGCGTTAGCGTATTTTGTTCGTAAGTTCGAAGTTCTTGCAGCCGAAGTAGCACTCCTGGCTGCGCGCATTAAAAGCGGCGCAATGGTTCCTTCAGATGCATATGCAGCGGTCAAAAAATTGCGTGATCAGGTTAAAGAACTCAATGGAGTTGGCGATCTCGAAGCTTTGGCCGCTTCTGTTGAACAGATCGAACCACTGATCGAGGGACACAGAGAAGCATTTGAAGCCAAAAAGGCCGCGGAAACCGCTGCCAAGG
>DAISII010000003.1:15014-16666 GCA_036822115.1 Candidatus Planktophila sp. | reverse complement strand
TGCCAAGGCAGCACGTCGGGAACAAATTGTTGTTGAAAAAGAAAAGATTGTTGTTGAGGCGGAAAGTTTAGCGCTCTCAGAAAGTTGGAAAACTACTGGAGATCGCTTGAAGGTGCTTCTTGATGAATGGAAGGCCGCTCCTCGTCTTGATAAGAAGGCAGATGCCGATCTGTGGAAACGCTTTTCATCATCACGTAATAAGTTTGATAAGCGCCGACGAACTCATTTTGCTGCATTGGAAGCAACGCAATCAGTTGTAGCTGATGCAAAGAAAGCCATCGTAGAAGAGGCTGAAAAGTTAGCGAACTCTACTGAATGGGTACCGACCGCTAAGAGATTTAAAGCCCTGATGGATCTTTGGAAGGCTTCTGGACGCGGTAAAAGAAACGATGATGCAAAACTTTGGTCTCGATTTAAAGCTGCCCAAGATCAGTTCTTCGCCGCAAAGAATACTGATCTTGAAAAGCGTGATGTAACTATGGCCACTAATTTAGCTAAGCGTGAAGAACTTCTTGCTCTGATCGAGGCAGTTCTTCCTATTACGGATGTGAAGGAAGCACGCAAGGTATTAAGTGAGCATTTGCGTTCGTGGGAAAAGATTGGGATGACCCATCGCGACAAGCGTGCAGCTCTTGACGCACGAGTGGCAAAGGTTGAGTCTGTGGTTAAGGAAGCTGAAGCAGAGATTTGGCGCAAAACAGATCCTGCGGCAAAGAAACGTGCTGAAGAGGTTGTCGCACAGCTAACTGAATCTATTGCTAACTACGAGAAAGCAGCAGCAAAGTTCGCTGCTAGCGGCAATACAAAGAAATCAGAAGAAGCTGCAGAATCTGCGACAGCCCGTAAGGTCTGGTTGGCCGAAGCCGAAAAGGGTCTTGCCGAATTCAATTAGTGCAGTGGTTCGCTAGTTATTAGTTGTTCGGTACACATCGTAAACACCTTCGATGCCGCGTACAGCTGCCAGTACCGCATCAAGATGAGTTGCATCTGCCATTTCAAAGGTAAAACGTGAAAAGGCGGTTCGATCCTTCGATGTACTTACCGCAGCACTGAGAATATTTACGTGCTGATCAGACAAAGTACGAGTTACATCGGCCAATAAAGAGGCTCTATCTAATGCTTCCACTTGGATATTTACTAAAAACACTGAAGAGGCACCCAAGCGCCACTTAACATTTACGACTCGATCCAATTGGTGAATCTGTAAATCGTGGGCGTTGGTGCAATCTGTTCTATGAATTGAAACACCACTGCCCTTAGTAATAAAACCCATGATCAAATCGCCAGGGACAGGGGTACAACAGCGGGCAAGTTTCACAAGAACATCGTCAGCACCTTCTACTTCGATGGCGTTACTAGAACGTCTCGTAGTGGGTGCCCGGTTTGGAAAAACTTCCATAGTCGGTTCTGGATGTGAATCATCTGCGCCCAATGCCGCAACCAATTTATCAATGATTGATGCGGCAGAGACGTGGCCATCCCCCACCGCTGAATACAACCCTTCAATATCTGGATAACGAAGTTCATGAGCTAATTCAAGTAAAGAATGACCCGCGAAAATCTTTTGTAGCGGCAATCCCGCTTTGCGCATTTGTCGGGCAATGGATTCACGACCAGCATCTATTGCTTCCTCGCGACGCTCTTTGCTAAAC
>DAISII010000003.1:0-15004 GCA_036822115.1 Candidatus Planktophila sp. | reverse complement strand
ACCATGCCTTTATCTTTGAACGAGCACGTGGACTCTTAACAAAGTTGAGCCAATCACGACTAGGACCAGCTGATTCACTTTTGTTTGTAACAATTTCAACAACATCACCGTTGTTTAAACGCGAATCAAGTGGAACTAAACGACCATTTACTTTTGCTCCGGCACATCGCAACCCCACATCCGTGTGTACTGAGAATGCAAAGTCAACCGGTGTTGAGCCACCCGGTAGGGCAACTACGCTGCCTTTTGGTGTAAAAACAAAGACTTCTGGTGAACCTAAATCAAAACGTAAAGCCTCGAGAAATTCTGAAGGATCCTCAGTTTCCTTTTGCCATTCGTGTAACTGGCGCAGCCACAACACTTCAGGCGAACTCTCAGTGTTCTCTGGACCCTGCTTGTACTTCCAATGCGCCGCAATACCGAACTCTGCTCGAGCGTGCATGTCATATGTTCGGATTTGAATCTCTATAGCTTTACCGGTTGGACCAATAACAGTCGTGTGAAGCGACTGATACAAATTGAACTTTGGCATCGCGATGTAATCCTTGAAACGACCAGGTACTGGACTCCAACGAGCGTGAATGGAGCCGAGTACTGCGTAACAATCGCGGACATCATTTACCAGAACACGGATTCCGACAAGATCGTAGATTTCATTGAACTCTCGACCGCGTACAACCATTTTTTGATAGACAGAAAAGAAATGTTTCTTGCGTCCTGTCACTGTTGCTTCGATACTGTCCCTAGACAGGTCCTCTTTCACAGAAATGATTACCTGATCTGTTAAGGCATCTCTAGAAGGAGAACGCTCTGCTACTAACCGCGAAATTTCTTCGAATTTTTTTGGCTCCAAAACCTCAAAAGAGAGATCCTCAAGCTCCCATTTGATGGCATTCATTCCAAGGCGATGAGCAAGTGGAGCGTAAATATCTAGAGTCTCTCGCGCCTTCCGAAGAGCACTTTCCTCAGATACGAACTTCCAGGTTCTAGCGTTGTGTAAACGATCTGCCAACTTGATAACAAGCACTCTAATGTCGCGTGACATCGCAATGACCATCTTGCGGACAGTTTCTGCTTCAGCTGTTGGACCATAAGCCAACCTGTCGAGCTTAGTTACGCCATCAACTAAATTTGCGACTTCATCACCAAAATCAAGGCGCAATTGCGTCAATGAATATTGAGTATCTTCAACTGTGTCATGGAGCAAAGCCGCGATTACCGTTGGTTGATTCAAACCTAGGTGAGCAAGAATTTCGGCCACGGCAACTGGGTGCGTTATGTATTCCTCACCAGACTTACGCAATTGACCGTCGTGGGCTTGTCGCGCAACTTCAAATGCGCGAGTCACCTCACCAGAATCTACAGAGGCGTGATTCTCTTTGAGAGCACTGATTACAGGTGCTATCAAAGTATCCACAAAAAACCTTACTTACGACCCTTGCGCTTAGGTTGATTGCGTGGGCCACGGCCGTTAACTGCGTTTACAGGATCAACAACAGCAACAGCGCCAACTCCCCCGCGGGCATTTACTCGCTTTGCGAGTGCTTGCATTGCTGGCTCTTTCTCTCGTAATTGCGCAAGAATTGGAGGCGCAATGAAAATTGATGAATAGGTGCCAACCAATAAACCAATAAACAGAGCAAGTGATAAATCCTTCAGCGTTCCAGCTCCCAATAATCCAGCGCCAACAAAGAGAATTGAAGCTACGGGTAGCAACGCAACAATCGATGTATTTGTAGAACGAACAATGGTCTGATTGACAGCTAGGTTAACCGCCTGAGAGTAAGTCTTCGTAGATGAGGAGGTTATTGATTTTGTATTTTCTCGAACCTTGTCAAAAACAACCACCGTGTCATACAGCGAATACCCTAAAATTGTGAGGAAGCCAATAATTGTCGCAGGCGTAACATCGAATCCAACGAGTGCATAAATTCCAACAGTAATGAAAACGTCATGGATCACAGCGATTATTGCAGCGATCGCCATCTTTGGCTCAAGTGCCATAGCCAGATAAATCATCACAACAAGTAAGAATCCGAATAGACCATACAGCGCCTTACGCGTGATTTCCTTACCCCATGATGGCCCAATTATTTGGGTATCAATTGTTGATGCGCTTACAGAAAACTTTGCTGCCAAAGAATCCTGAATCGCATCATTCTGGGCTTGCTCTAATGAACCGGTTAGAACACGTACCTTGTCATCGCCAATTACTTGCACGATAGTTTCACTCGAAACTCCTGCTTCTTCAACAGCTGCTCGTGCCTCTGTAACCGAAGGGTTTTGTGTTGTCACGGTGAAGGATGAACCACCTTTGAACTCAATTCCGAGGTGAAGGCCTTGCACTGCAAGAGCTCCTATTGAAATCAGAACAAATAGCGAAGAGACCAAGTACCAACTACGTCGACGACCGATGAAGTTAACTGAAGTTTCACCACGATATAGGCGTCCACCTAGTCCAGATAGCTTTGACATGTTATGCCTCCTTCGCAACGGACATACCTAGGCTCTTTGGCGAGAATCCAGAGAGAGCATGACCTGAGTTAAAGAACTTACTTTTAGAAACTAGTACCAGGGCTGGCTTTGTAAACCAGAAAATAATGATCAAGTCGATGATCGTTGTCAGACCCAATGTGAATGCGAAACCGCGAACTCCACCTACTGAGAAGACGTATAGTAAAACAGCCGCGATTAGAGATACAAAGTCTGCAACCAGAATCGTACGACGTGCTCGCACCCAGCCCGTTTCTGCGGCGGTGCGTAATGTTCTTCCTTCACGCATCTCATCTCGAACGCGTTCAAAGTAAACAATAAATGAGTCAGCTGTGACACCGATAGCAACAATTGCTCCAGCGATTCCTGCAAGAGTTAATGCGAATCCGATCCACTCACCCATGAGCAAGATCAATAGGTAGAGCATCAGACCTGCAATAGCCAATGACCCAACGGTTACAAAACCTAGAGCGCGATAATACAAAAGTGTGAAAATCACTACCAAAAGCAAGCCAAGCCCACCAGCTAATAAACCAGCATTGAGTTGATCAGCACCAAGTGTTGGAGATACTTGTTGTACTTCGCCGCGATCAAAAGCCAATGGCAATGCTCCGTATTTAAGAACATTTGCAAGATCTTGGGCTTCTAACTGAGTAAAGCTTCCTGTGATTTGCGCACTTCCTGAAGGAATTGCCTCTGTGATTCGAGGAGATGAAACAACCAGGCCATCTAGAACAATAGCTACTTGGTTTGTTGGTTCTGGAAGTGAGGTAACACGAGAAGTAAGTGCAGCAAATGCTGAAGTTCCTTCATTGTTAAATGTCAGACTGACAAACCAGGCACTGCCGGCTTGTGTATCTAGTCCAGCAGATGCTTTCGTAATTTGACGACCTAATACTTCAGCTGGTGCCAAAATGTATTTAGTACCGCCAGCACGATCACAAGTAACCAAGGTATCGGTTGGTGCATCCACGCCGGTACCTTGCAAATTTTCAGCCTTTGTACAATCCAGAGTTGCAAACTTTGCATTAACTTCTGCACTTACGCCGGCAACAGGAGTTGCTGCGGTATCAGCTGTACTTGGAAAACCCGAAGCTGATGCGAGCACTTGACGAAAACGAAGTTCAGCGGTCTGACCAACTAATTCAACGACACGACGACCTGTGTCACCAGGAACCGAAATAACTATCTGTCGATTTGTACCACTTCCCTGTGCTGCGACTTCAGATTCTGCTACACCGAGAGAGTTAACGCGTTGGCGAATAATTGATACAGCTTGATCAATCGCCTCACTTGTTACCTTTCCTTCGTCACCGGGAGCAATTCGTGGTTGCAATGTGACAGAGGTTCCACCTCGAAGATCTAGTCCAAGGCGAACTGAAGTAGCTCCTTGGATGAAAACCAGGCTTGCCATGGCAACAAGAATCAGGCCAAGAATCGCCAAAGTGCGAACTGGACGTGAACTCGTCTTAATAGGTTTATTAGTTGTAGACATAGGGCGAGAGTCTAGGCGTCAGGTGCTGGTAAGTCGAAAAGCGTGGAAATCTCAGCGGGTGGTGTTCGTCCTATATGACGCCAACCCTGAGCAGTTGCCACTCGCCCACGTGGGGTTCGGGCCATGAAACCATTTCTAACTAGAAAAGGTTCGGCTACGGATTCAACGGTTTCGACCTCTTCACCGACGGCTATAGCCAATGTTGAAAGTCCTACCGGTCCCCCATTAAATCTCTCAATCAGGGCAACGAGAACCCCACGATCGAGGCGATCAAGGCCAAGTTCATCGACTTCATACATCTCTAATGCAGATTTAGCATCAGCTAAAGAAATGCGCGCACTTCCTTGGACCTGTGCAAAATCCCTAACCCGTCTCAATAACCGATTTGCAATACGTGGCGTTCCACGAGAACGGCCAGCAACTTCTACTATTGCATCTGTATCAATAATTATTTTAAGCAATTCGGCGCTGCGAGTAATTACGTGGGCGATATCTGTTTCATTGTAGAAATCAAGGTGCGCCGTAAATCCAAAACGATCACGCAATGGACTCGGCAACAATCCCGCGCGGGTTGTTGCGCCGACTAATGTGAAATGCGGAAGCTGTAATGGGATGGCGGTTGCTCCAGGGCCCTTACCGACAATTACATCAACACGAAAGTCTTCCATTGCTAAATAGAGAAGCTCCTCAGCTGGCCTCGGAAGTCGATGGATTTCATCCAAAAATAAAATTTCACCTTCTACCAATGAAGAAAGTATTGCCGCGAGATCTCCTGCATGTGTGATTGCGGGACCACTTGTTATACGAATCGGAGCTTGCATTTCGCTAGCCAAAATTAACGCCAGCGTTGTCTTACCTAATCCAGGTGGACCTGATAACAAAATATGGTCCGCAGGAGAATTGCGATGACGGGCAGCGGTCAACAAAACATCAATTTGTTCACGTACGCGTTGCTGTCCTACAAAGTCTTGCAAAGTTTTCGGACGCAACGCATGTTCTAGCGCGGACTCCTCACCCTTGGCTTGAGGTGTTACTAAACGATCATCAGCCACGAGCACTCTTTCCACTTGCAAGGGTTAACTTGAGTAATTCACTCAACTCTACATTCGATGCGTCAACACCATCTGATTGCAAAGTTGTAACAACCTGTGAGATCGCACCATCTGATTCCTTTGGTGAAAAACCAAGTGAAACGAGTGCGCTAGTTAACTGTTCGCGCCAAGCAGGTTGATGGCCTTTGTACTGATGCGCAGCTGAAAGATCGCCCAATTTTCCTTTCAGTTCAAGTATCAATCGTTGCGCCCCTTTGCGCCCAATGCCCGGAACTTTCTCGATTGCTCCAATATCTTCTTGTGAAATAGCCCGACCCAAATCTTCAGGCGTCAAAGCTCCCAGGATCGAAAGGGCAACTTTCGGGCCAATTCCAGAAACCGTTTGTACTAACTCAAAGAGCGAACGTGACTCATCATTGATGAAGCCAAACAAGGTCAGTGAATCCTCACGGACAACCAAGGAGGTAAACAATTGAACCTGCGATCCAAGTGTCACCTGCGCAGCAGTTTGCTGGTTAACCATCACAGAAATACCGAAACCACCAACTTCGACAACTAATCGATCAGATGCAATTGATCTCACAGATCCGCTGAGTAAAGAAATCATCTCGCACGCAACTTTTTCAATCGTGACTGTTCTGCAGCTAGTGCTTGGGCAATTTTTGTGTTTCCGCCACCGCGCCAAATGTGACAAATCGCCAATGCCAATGCATCTGTTGCATCAACTGGTTTAGGAAGTGTCTCAAGATTGAGAATCTTTTGAACCATTAGAGCAACTTGGGTTTTATTGGCTCGTCCACTACCTGTTACAGAAGCTTTTACTTCAGATGGCGTATGCATCATTACCGGTATGCCTGCTTTAGCGGCGAGCAATAACGCGATTCCAGCTGCCTGACCCGTTCCCATAACTGTCCTGACGTTGTGTTGGGAAAACACACGTTCGACTGCGATCACATCCGGCTTCCAGAGATTAATCCACTCTGATAACTGCTGATCTAAATCCAACAATCGTTGCTCAAGCGCTGCTTCCGATGGAGTAAGAATCACACCAACGCCGACCAAAGAAATTGGAGAACCGACAGCGCCTTCTACTATGCCAACGCCGCAGCGAGTTAGACCTGGGTCGACGCCCAAAACTCTCATGCTCAGCCCCGCGCTTTCCTCGTTGGTTCAGTCTTCAAGCCTAGAGATAACGAGCAACTACTTAATCTAGGCTCGCCATAACCTCGTCGGAAACATCGAAGTTGCTATACACATTTTGAACATCATCTAGCTCTTCAATTGCATCGATAAGTTCGAAAACCTTCTTAGCCCCGTCCGCGTCAAGTGGAATAGACATTGATGGCAAGAAGGAGGAATCCGCTGATTCATAATCAATACCAGCATCTTGAAGCGCAGTGCGCACCGGAACAAGGTCAACCGGTTCACTAACAATTTCAAAAGCTTCGCCTAGATCATTTACTTCTTCAGCGCCCGCATCTAGCACCGCTTCCAAGATTGAATCCTCGGTAAGGGCACCATCCTTCTTAACAATTACAACACCTTTACGATTAAAAAGATAAGACACGGATCCTAGATCAGCCATCGAACCACCATTGCGGGTGACGGCAACTTTAACTTCTGATGCCGAACGATTTCGATTATCGGACAAACATTCGATCATGATCGCTACACCATTGGGACCATAACCTTCGTACATGATTGTGATCCAGTCTTTCGCGCCCGCTTCAAGACCCGCTCCGCGTTTGATGGCGCGATCAATGTTGTCAGCTGGCATTGACGACTTCTTTGCTTTGGCAACAGCATCAAAAAGTGTGGGGTTTCCATCCATGTCAGCACCACCATTGCGTGCCGCAACTTCTATTGCACGAATCTGCTTTGCAAACACCTTTGCACGGCGACTATCAATGATCGCCTTCTTGTGCTTGGTTGTCGCCCATTTGGAATGGCCGGACATTGGAACACCTCAATCTAAAGTTAAACGATGACCTTACTTTACCTTCTCGAGTGCGGGACGTGCTACTTCCTCAATAAAGTATCGATGAATTCGATGATCCCCCGTTAACTCCGGGTGAAACGAGGTAGCAAATAATGTGTGTGAACGTACTGCAACCGGATGTGTATCAACAGAGGCAAGAATTTGAACCCCATCCCCTGTTCGTTCGACCCAGGGCGCGCGAATGAAAACGGCTCGAATCAAATCTGAAGAACCATCGGCAAATGGAATGTCAGACTCAAATGAATCCACCTGACGACCAAAAGCATTTCTGCGAACAGTAATATCTAATCCACCAAAACTCTTTTGACCTTGCTTCGCATCCAAAATTTCATCTGCCAGAAGAATCATTCCGGCACACGAACCATAGACAGGCATTCCTTGCGCAATGCGATCTTTGATCTGATCAAAGATTCCGAAAACTTCAGCCAACTGCGCAATAGTTGTTGATTCTCCGCCTGGCAAAACTAAAGCATCTACCTGATCCAGCTCGGCAGGACGTCGAACCGTACTTGGAGTTACTCCGCAAGCAATGAGCGAACTAATGTGTTCGCGCACATCTCCTTGCAGAGCTAAAACCCCTACCTTCATTGTTTAAAAATTTACCAACCACGATCGGCAAGACGATGTGGTGCTGGTAAATCCGCGACGTTAATACCAACCATCGCTTCACCAAGACCACGTGATGCATCTGCGATCACCTTTGGATCATCCCAAAATGTTGTTGCCTTAACGCATGCGGCTGCACGCTGTGCAGGGTTTCCTGATTTGAAAATTCCAGAACCAATGAACACGCCGTCTGCGCCCATGCTCTTCATCAATGCTGCATCCGCTGGTGTAGCGATACCTCCTGCAGTGAAAAGCACAACAGGAAGTTTTCCAGTTTCAGCCACCTCTTTAACTAGTGCGTAAGGTGCTGCCATTTCTTTTGCCGCAACATACAACTCATCTTCGCGCATCGATGACAAGCGACGGATTTCTCCACCGATCTTGCGCATGTGCTGCATTGCATTTGAAACATCGCCAGTTCCTGCTTCGCCCTTTGAGCGGATCATGGCGGCGCCTTCGTTAATTCGACGAAGTGCTTCTCCAAGATTTGTAGCACCGCACACGAACGGAACTTTGAAGTCCCACTTATCAATGTGGTTTTCGTAATCTGCAGGTGTTAATACTTCAGATTCATCGATGTAATCGACGCCTAATGATTCTAAAACACGTGCTTCAATAAAGTGACCGATGCGTGCCTTTGCCATTACTGGAATCGAAACAGCTGCCTGAATCTTTTCGATCATGTCTGGGTCAGACATGCGAGCAACGCCACCTTGTGCACGAATGTCAGCGGGTACGCGTTCTAGTGCCATAACCGCAACCGCTCCGGCATCTTCAGCAATCTTTGCTTGTTCGGCGTTAACGACATCCATGATGACGCCACCCTTAAGCATTTCTGCCATTCCGCGCTTGACGCGAGCCGTACCTGTTACTTCAGCCATGTTGAATCACTCCGCTTCGATCGAAAGATAGGTGGTAATCCTACTTTGTCTCAGGCACAGGTGGCGAGACGAAATCAGGCTCACGATCTGTCAGAGCTATCCAAATCTGCCCTGGATCGAAGTTCATTACGGTTCCATCGGCGAAGGTGAAGGTAGTTCCGGAGTCGGCCAATGGTCTGTTCCAAGTTGTGATGAATCGTTGCCCATCACGCAGAACATAAGCCTTACCTGATCCAACAGTTTGCGAAAATGGCGTTACTCCCCCGACTTTGTCTTTATATTCAGAATCAGTTATCGAAACCATCTGAATAACTAAAGTTGTTGGACCAAGCACAACGCCAGAGTCTGCGAGATTGACTGAATTGTTGTGTGACAACAGCCAACGGGATTCTTCGGATGACCATGTCGCAGAATATGTTGCCGCCGGCCAATGCATATCTGCTTTTATTGTTGCAACACCACCTTCTTGGAGTTCTCCGTATTTAAACCCTACATTTTTCGCCTCATCTATTTGATAACTCTTTTCTGCAATTAGCTGCATCAATAGATCTGCTCGCAAAACCATCGCGTATGGTTGTCTGCGATTGGGATCTGTTGTGTAAATAACTGGACTTTGTCGTTGTGCGCCTAAGTCCTGAAGATTGGCAGAAGTAACAACTGGAAGTAATTTCTTCTGTGCTCCACTGTAGGCAAATGCAACACGACCAAATTGTGACAAAATATCGATATCTGAAATACGGGCGCTTCGCACCGGACCTATTCGCTGTGGAATTACTGAAGAAAAAATCGCTGCTAAACGAGTTAGTCCGCCTTCAACTTGTTCGATGTAGACAATGTCAGCATCCTCTACACCAATTTGTGGATGAGCTTGGGTTGAATCGTCAATCTTTACGACCAGTACTGGGCCATTTGTTCCCTCACGACCGCTCAATTCATTAGTCATAACTGGGTCAGACAGTACCGTCGTAACCGCTGAACATCCGGTGAGAAGTAAGCAGGTGACGGCGCCGAGAATTATCGAACGTCTAGAGAACATCAGCTTCAAATTCATAGGTAACAGGCAGTGGAGCGGTTCCTGCCAATCGGAATAGCTTGACGATGATTTTACTTCGTACCAACTGGGTGCGCGTAACAGCGTCGGTATGGATTGCGATCGCAACTCGGATCTTGTCGGTGAGTGCAGACAACTCAGTTAATAGCGCGTTATCAGCAGCGGTAGATAAGTGCTCAGAGTCTTCAAGCAACAATCCCAAAGCGCCTGATAACCCACTTTCTGCAGCTGATCTACTTTCAATATTTGCATCTCGTGCTTGATAAGCAGCGCCGGTTAACAGAAGTGATGAGGCTGGATCAGCGATATCACTGTGTGCAATTTCTAACGCAACAGCGGCTCGCTTCTGTAGCAAAACATCGAGATTGGCCCAACTCGTTTCCACGCGATGGTGCAAACGATCCAAACGAGTGGCAAGGAAAGTCAGGTACCAGAAGGAAACTAAAAGGAGAAAAGTGACTAAAAACCAATTCGTCATTACTTATCATCCTTGGCTAGGAATCGGTTCCAAGAACGTGTATCGGAAGCCAACTTAACTTTCTCGCTTCCTACGATAGACATTTCATACACCGAATAAATCTGCTTTGCAATTATTTCCCAATCGAAACTTTGTCCTCTGGTTCGACCTGCAGTAGCAAGCTCGGATCTCTTCTTCTCATCACGCAGAAGATCAATAATCACCTTTGCTAAATCTGTTGAATCCTCTGATTTAAATAAGGTTCCAAATTGACCCTTGCCTAGTAAATCGTCAAATGCCGGAATATCGCTTGCAACAACACACGCACCCCCGGCTAATGCTTCGGCAAGAATTATTCCGAAGGATTCTCCACCTGTATTGGGTGCGACATATATAGCAACAGAAGACATAAAATTCACTTTATCTTGTTCTGTAATTTTGCCCAAGAAATCAAAACGATGACGCAATTGTGGATCAATGCTCTTTTCAACTTCTGTTGGATCACCAGGCCCTGCCACAAAAACTTTTACATCCGGAGCAAAACGAGCAATCACAGGTAGTGCATCTAGCAAAACGCTTAAACCCTTTCTAGGTTCTTCAAACCTTCCAATAAAGCCGATGGTGTTTCCTTGCCATTTTTCTTGGGGGGTTCCATTGTGAAAGCGAGAAGCGTAAATTCCGTTAGGTATTACAATTGCATCTGTATCTAGGTGATCAGTAAGTGTTAAACGGGCAGCTTCTGACACGGCGATACGAGCCGAAAGTTTCTCAATTGCAGGTTCAAGAATGGGCCCGATTGCAAAAATGATCTTCTGGCGTTTTGCAGCGGCATGGAAGGTTCCGACCATTGGTCCATCCGCCGCCCAGCACGCCAATAAAGAGATAGATGGAATCGCTGGTTCATGTAAATGTAAAAGATCAAAGTCGCCATTTGAAATCCACTGGCGCACTCGCGAAAAAGCAACCGGACCAAACAGAACGCGGGCAACTGCGCCGTTGTATGGAATAGAAATTGGCTTTCCTGCATTGACCACATAGTCCGGCAGTTTTTCTTCATCAATTGCCGGTGCGAGTACAGAAACTTCATGTCCAGCTTTGATCAAAAATTCTGCCAAATCGCGAATATGGTTTTGTACGCCGCCTGGTGTATCCCAACTATATGGGCAAACAATTCCGATTTTTAAAGAACGTGTAAGCATTACGCGCGCTCCACGAAGTCGCCATCAGTCCAAATTCGTTGCAACATGTGCCAATCCTGAGGATGAACCGAAATTCCATTTTCAAATTGTTTTGCCATACTTTGCACAATTTCCGCAACTTTTTCTTCATCGCTCCCCGTAGCGGGAATAGCAACTTCATTGAAATCTATGTGGATTCCAGATTCTGTGTAAGAAACGAATGCTGTGATCAAAGGTGCCTTTGTTTTTAAAGCCAATAGCGCTGGTCCGGCAGGCATACGAGAGGGTCCACTAAAGAAATTTACCTCTATGCCTGATCTAGATAGATCTCGATCAGCAACTAGTGCAACTAATGCTCCTTGTCGTAGCCGTTGCGCCAAAATACCCAAAACTCTGCCATCTAAAGGCAGAACTTCCATACCCATTGCTTGTCGATAGCTCAGAAACTTCAAAAATAGTTTTTCAGGTTTTAGGTGTTCTGCGACGGTAACCAAATGAATTCCTTTGGCACAAAAGTACGCTCCTGCGTGGTCCCAATTGCCCGCGTGTGGAAGAGTAACGATCACACCCGTCTTGGCAGCGATTGCATCCAACAAGAGATGCTCATTTGTAACTGTTACCGTTTCGCGAACACGTTCAGTTGACCAATCTGGAAATCTAAAGGTGTCACACCAGTAGCGCATATAGGAACGCATCGCATTAACAACAAGTACATCTAAATCTGGTTCTGTTATGTCCGGTTGCGTGCGTTGTAGATTAGAACGTAATCGAGCAACATTTTTTCCTTTGCGTTTTGCCAAAAAATCTGCAGCTGCATAAGCAAGGCGATAAGCGGTGCGTTCAGGCAACCAGCGGACAATTCTCCAGCCAGCAAAATAGGCGTATGCCGAAAGAGCATCTTTCACTTATCGTGCACGCTTAACTATCAACATTCTTTGAACAACTGTATATGTGCCCAGCACTGCAAGTAACCACATTCCGATCGCCATTATGTACGGAACTCCTAGGCCAGAAAATCCTATTGCGGCCAAAGAAATTATCAAGCGTTCGGTTCGCTCTGCAATACCTCCCGAACATTCGATTCCAAAACATTCTGCCTTAGCCCGAATATATGGAACCAATATTCCCGTCACTAGAGTGATCATGACAACGATTGCAAGAGAATCATCATTGTTAATTAGGTAGATCGATAATCCGACAAGTATTGCCGAATCAGTAATTCGGTCGATGGTGGAGTCAAGAAATCCTCCCCACTTGCTAGAGCCCTTATGCGAAATACGAGCCATGGTTCCGTCAAACAAATCACTAAGGGCCATTAGGCAAATAATTAATGTCCCAATAAAAAAATCACCTTTTGGATAAAAATAAAGAGCCGCCACAACGACTGCCACGGCTCCTGTCCATGTCACCGCATTAGGTGTGATTCCTAGGCGCAGCGCGGCAGAGGCCACGGGAGTAATAAACCGAGTGACCGCTGGCTTCAAACGTGCGCTTAACATCAAGGACCATCGTAGGCTGAGCCAGTGCAATCTCAAATAAACGACCTGCGAATTCATGTCTACGGACACACCAGCGCTGACCCAGATCAGGTTGCAGCGCGGTTTGGCGCTCAGCATTCCCAGATTGCAGAAGCGGAGTCGGATCTCGCGATCTTCGCTATCGATCCGTCAGCGGGTATTGATCAGGCCACCATAGATTTGTGGCAATGCCTTGATGAATACCAAGTACCCCGGCTTGTAGTCGTAACGCATCTAGAAAAATTGGAAGCGGACTTTGATGACGCGGTGATGATTGCAACCCGTGTATTTGATCAGATGATCACACCATTCCTAGTCTTGCATGATGAGGACGGAATGCCAGCTGCACTAATTGGATTGTATGATCTGCAAATAATTGATTACTCAACGAAACCAAAAACTTTAAAAAACAGTGATGAAGAGCATCAGACGCTTGTACAAGAGTTTCGTGATGAGTTCTTAGAGTTGCTAGCGGCTTCGGGCGATAATGCATTTAGTGCTGGCCTGCTTTTTCCCGCTATTCCTTTATGGATCGAGCGCGGAATCGGTGTAGATATTGTCAACGACTACATACAGCAGTTAATTAGGTAATCACCAAGCAGCGGCAATCTCCGAACGCGTCACAGTTAATAGTTGTGGAAGCACCTTCGTCTTACCAATAATTGGCATGAAGTTGACATCGCCACTCCAACGCGGAACTACATGCTGATGAATGTGTTCGGCTACTCCTGCTCCGGAGATTGCGCCCTGGTTCATCCCAAGATTGAATCCAGCAGGATTTGAAACTGTACGGATAGTTTTCATCGCATGGGCAGTCAATTCGCTAATCTCATTACGTTCTTGCTCTGTTAGATCTGTTAGGTCTGGTACATGTCGGTATGCACATATCAAAAGATGGCCAGGGTTGTAGGGATAGAGATTCATGACGACGTAGGCCGAATCGCCACGATGAACAATTAAGCCTTCTTCATCCTGCAAGGTTGGGATGCGACAAAATGGGCAATCAACATCATTTCCTTCTAATGGGCGATTTTCCCCTTGTAAATACTCCAAGCGATGGGGCGCCCACAGACGCTGCCAACCATCTGGCATACCGGCACCGTCGATTGAATGGCTCACTATTTAAACCTGAGTACGTTCCTGAACTACTTTTTTAATTTCAGCGATCGCATCCTTTACTGGAATCCTGTTTCTTTGTTCACCATTTCGATAGCGGAAAGATACAGCACCAGCTTTTTGATCCTCTTCGCCGGCTATAACCATGAAAGGAATCTTCTGCATTTGTGCGTTGCGAACCTTCTTTTGCATTCGATCATCCGATGAATCAAGTTCGGCTCGAATTCCTGCTTTGCGCATTTGCTGAATTACTTCGCCCAAGTAATCACCGAAAGCATCAGCAACTGGAATACCAATGGCTTGAACTGGTGCAAGCCACGGCGGGAATGCCCCGCTGTAATGCTCAGTTAAAACACCGAAGAAGCGCTCGATAGATCCAAACAACGCACGGTGAATCATTACAGGCCGTTGACGTGTTCCATCAGTGGCGGAGTACTCCAATTCAAAGCGCTGAGGTAATTGGAAGTCAACCTGGATTGTGGACATTTGCCAGGTGCGACCGATCGCATCTTTTGCTTGTACTGAAATCTTCGGACCATAAAAGGCTGCGCCGCCTTCATCCAAAACAAGTTCTAGACTTTGTGCCGTTGCAGCTTTGCGTAGAGCCTCTGTTGCTTCAGCCCAATCAGAATCCTCACCAACAAACTTTTCTGGATTCTTTGTCGATAACTCTAAGTAAAAATCATTTAAGCCATAATCACGAAGTAAATTAAGTACGAAAGTTAAGAGCGAATCAAGTTCGCCAACCATTTGCTGCTTTGTGCAATAGATGTGTGCGTCATCTTGTGTAAATCCACGCGCACGTGTGATTCCGTGCAGCACGCCAGATTTTTCATAACGATAGACAGTTCCAAACTCGAATAAACGAAGTGGAAGTTCACGATAAGAACGGCCACGGGATCTGTAAATCAGATTATGGAACGGGCAGTTCATAGGCTTCATGTAGTACTGCTGACCGGCTCGCTTGACAGTTCCGTCAGCGTTGTATTCCTCATCCAAGATCATTGGTGGATACATTCCATCGGCATACCACTGCAAGTGGCCCGAAGTTTCAAATAATGCTGCCTTGGTTAAATGAGGTGAGTACACAAACTCATATCCCTCTTCTTCGTGTCGAATACGTGAGTAATCCTCCATCGCTCGACGCACGATGCCACCT
>DAISII010000002.1:5468-26033 GCA_036822115.1 Candidatus Planktophila sp. | reverse complement strand
GGTCCAAAGGGTCCTCAGGCTGATGCAGTAAACCCTGCCTAATCAACACTAACTTATAAAAAACCCCGCCGGGTAACTGGCGGGGTTTTTTATTTCACTTCTTTGGCAGTGGCGGAATCTCGCCGACTTTTAATTTACGCGCATTAACTTCTTTGACTGGAGATAAATCTTTTCCAGCTTTCCATGCATCCAAATATTTCCACGGCAGTACTTCTCCACGGCGAACCCACCATGTGTCCGCTGGTGTTGGCCACGAAATTCCGAAGTGAAGATGTGGTGCGGTACCGCGTGCACTTCCTGTTGAACCAATCCCTCCCAAAACTTGTCCCGCTTTAACTGATACTCCAGGTTGAATTCCTTTTGGGATTGAACCCTTAAGCAAATGTGATCCGTAGTAACGAACTCCATCTGTTCCAATTATCGAAACATACAAACCACCACGATCAATTCCTAAATTTGTCTTACCGCTCCAGTTATCTGTGCGATTAACCTCATCAACAACACCATCTATTGGTGCCACAAATTTGCAACCAGCCTTAGTCAAAATGTCAGTGGCGGCGTAATCATGATGAGCCCGCGCATAATTGGCTGCACAATTTGCAATTGGGAACATGTAAACAGGGGCGGCTTGAGCTGGTGAAATTGTAGTAAGGCCAATCAATGCTGCGATCACAACTGCTCTTAGCTTCATGCCCTTAGGTTAGTGCTGCACGATCCAATTTAGCCGTAACCGCCATGTGAGGAACAGTGAGCGCCCACACAACAACAAGTGCCATCCAAAAAAACTCATCTGTGAAATCTCGACCACTTAACGCTAATAAAGCAGCCACAGCAAAGGTTCCCACTAAAGCGGGCAAACCCGGAATGACCGCATTGGCAAATGCTTTCCTGGGCATTCCTTGAGTTAAGTTCTCAATACTTCTAGGCAGTGAGAGTGTGAGTCTGGCTGTGTGGCGCATTGCGTGCCAGCAACCAAAATACACAGCAAATGCAATCAGCGGTGGTGCTAGATGGGCCAACAACAAAAGCGCAGACAAATCCACAGCTTCTCTGTATCGCTTTCCAAAAGCCATTACCCCAATGGCAACAACTGAAAAAATAGTGATCGTAAGCAAAATTTCAGAATCAAATCCCTTATGCCAATTGATCAACGCCGGATTAACAGAAGCTAAAGCCTCGGTACTGGCCGAATTTACAAGTGGAATGAAAACTGGAGTGAAGCCTGCTGCCGGAATATAGAACCACCGATTGAGTTTGCTTGATACACCTGTCCTCTTATCAATCTCATTGATAAATGCGGCATCTCCAATTCCAAAGTGAATGGCGCTCATAAAGAGAACAAGGATGAATCCAACAGTATTGAAGTTAAGGATTCCGATGACAGCCACCACAGCAACAGCTACATACACAATGATGAACACCGCCATTTTTTTAGGCTGTGCCTTTGGAAGTGTTACTAAGTGATCAAGTGCCCCATGTGGAATTCCGATCGCAAGTGCGACCACGGCAATAACAACTTGCCATCCCATAGAGCCTTCACCCAGAAAACCTGAAAAAAACAAAGAAGCAAGGAGTGCCAGAATCACAGAAATTGTTGAGAAAAGGCGAACCCGATTAAAGAGCGCAACAGCGTTTTCTTGCATGTCTCCCCCTTTTTGACAACCCTACCAAAGGTGAGTGTGAGAAGATCTGACGTGGAAAAATTCGGATACATGGCGATGCTCGCCTTCACAGTCTTTGGCTCATTTTGGCTAGAGATAGTTCTAAAGACCAGCGTTTTAAAACGCTGGAAGCGAGCATTGATAAGCATCTTGCCGATCAGCTTCTTTTTTCTTGTATGGGATGCCTATGCAATTGCGCAAGGGCATTGGTTCTTCAATCGCGACCGCATGCTTGGGATTTATGGTCCCTTTGATATTCCATTAGAAGAGTTCCTCTTTTTCATCATTGTCCCCATGGCTGCGATCTTGACGATCGAAGGCGTTACAACTGTTAAGCCTCATCTGCGCGAAAAGGAATTCGGAAAGGATGAGAAAAAGTGATCTATAGCGATATTGCAATTGCCGCATTCGGCATATCAATCATTGTTGATCTCTTTGTCTTTAAGAACTCACTTCTAACACGTCTTGCTTTCTGGCTTTCTTACATGATTATTCTTCCTTTTCAATTACTGACCAATTGGTGGTTAACCCACAATCGAAGCGATGGACAAGCCATTGTTATGTATGACCCTGATTCAATAATTGGCATTCGTATCGCTTCTGCCCCAATAGAAGATCTCTTGTTCGGCTTTGCCCTGATTCTTTCAGTCATGGGCATGTGGGAGTTCTGGGGTAGGCGCGGATTCCAGCGCAACAAATAATTACAGTAATGTTCACCCGTTAGGGGCGGTAGCTCAGTTGGTTAGAGCCCGGAACTCATAATTCCGTCGTCGTCGGTTCGAGCCCGACCCGCCCCACTAAAGGATTTTGGAATTAACGACCACTAGAAAGATTTAAGCTGATGAAAATTACCTCCACGCGAGTCGCCACTGAAGCTGACGCGAAAGCAATTGCAGAACTTGCCAATGAACACGAATTAAGCGTTGATAGCAAGAGCAGCTTGTTCAGTGAGCAAGGAGCGCTGGACTTTATTGCTGGCTACATCGATTCGAGTGAGGCCTATGTAGTGAGCCTTGATGGTGAATCTGGATTCTCGGCTGTTATTAACTTGCATCCTGATTCTGTTAGAGGCCGTTACTTCACAGATGTTTATGCAAGACCACAAGTGGAGAACTTAGAAGATATTGTTCTATGGGCCATTGAATTAGCAGATTCAGAGCATCCAGATTGGGACATTTGGCCAGGTGTGAACTCTCTCGACAAAAGATTACAAGACGCATGGGCAAAACATGGGTATGAATTTTTGCGTCGTTACTACACCATGAGAATGAAGGTCACTTCTGCGCCTTCTATTCGTCAAATTCAGAATCTCGAAATCAGAGCGATAGATATTGCAAATCCAGATCAGGTTGCCCTTTGGTACTCGGCACACCAAAACTCATTCTCAAGCCACTTTGGATTTGCTCCGAGAGAGCTAGATAAGTGGCGAGAACTTGTCCTTGATTCAGCAACAGATCCGAACGGAGTCTTCCTAGCATTCAGGAATGGAGAACCTGTTGGTTTTTGCCAATGCAATGATGAATACGTAGAAGAAAACAAAGGCTTTATAAATCTTCTGGGTGTTACTCATGAAAATCAAGGCATGGGAATTGGCGAGGCGCTCCTACAGACTGGGATTTCGTATTGTCTAACAAAAGGATATGACTCTGTGGAGCTCAACGTAGACACAGGTAATGAAACTGGCGCTTTGAAGCTTTATGAGAAGGTTGGGTTTAAGCCAGAGTCTTCATGGATTCAATTGCACCGACCAAAGTCGTAAGAACTACTGTAGATCGAAGCGATCAGCGTTCATCACCTTGGTCCAAGCAGCAACAAAGTCTTTAACAAATTTTTCCTTGTTATCGTTTTGTGCATAGACCTCAACATATGAACGAAGAATTGAGTTAGAACCAAAGACTAGATCTACGCGAGTAGCGGTCCAATCAATTGCACCACTCTTGCGATCACGGATGTTGTACAGGTTCTCTCCTGCTGGCTCCCATGTGTACTTCATATCTGTCAGGTTTACGAAGAAGTCTGTTGTAAGTGATCCAACATTCTTTGTAAACACTCCATGAGATGTACCGCCATGGTTAGTACCAAGAACGCGCATTCCACCAATAAGAACTGTCATTTCAGGGGCTGTTAAACCCATCAACTGAGTTCTATCTAGCAATAACTCTTCAGGTGTAACGGCGTAATCTTTTTTGACCCAGTTGCGGAAACCATCATGAATTGGTTCAAGAACTGCGTAGCTTGCAGCATCTGTTTGTACTTGTGTTGCATCGCCGCGGCCTGGTGCAAACGGAACTGAAATCGTCACACCTGCTGCAGCTGCAGCCTTTTCAACACCGATGTTTCCAGCCAAGACAATCACATCTGCGATGCTTGCGCCAGCTTCCTTTGCAATTGGTTCTAGAACGGCAAGAACTTTGTTTAGACGTGCAGGTTCATTACCTTCCCAATTACGAGCTGGTTCTAAACGAATACGAGATCCGTTAGCGCCTCCACGTAGATCAGAACCACGGAATGTGCGTGCACTGTCCCATGCTGTTGCTACTAACTCTGAAACTGATAGTCCTGCAGCATTGATCTTTGCTGTCACTGCGGCAACATCATAAGCAGTTGTTCCTGCAGGAATTGGATCCTGCCAAATCAAATCCTCTGTTGGAACATCTGGACCGATGTAGCGAACCTTTGGTCCCATGTCGCGGTGGGTTAACTTAAACCAGGCGCGTGCGAATGCATCATCTAGGTGAGCAGGTTCTTCATGGAACTTCTTTGAAATCTCTAGATAGATCGGATCAATAATCATGGCCATATCCGCATCAGTCATCATTGGGTTGTAGCGAATTGATGAGTCCTCAACATCTACCGGCTTATCTGCTTCTAGAATATTTGTTGGCTCCCATTGGTGTGCACCTGCTGGAGATTTAACAAGTGCCCATTCATGCTTAAACAACATTTCAAAGTAACCGGCATCCCACTTAGTTGGCTCTGTTGTCCACGCGCCTTCAATACCGCTTGTCACAGTGTTGCGACCAATGCCGCGCTTTGTGTGATTGTTCCAGCCCAAGCCTTGCTCGAAAACATCTGCAGCTTCTGGTGCTGGTCCTAATAGAGAAGCATCACCATTTCCGTGTGCCTTACCTACTGTGTGACCACCGGCAGTTAATGCAACAGTCTCTTCATCATTCATCGCCATACGCGCAAATGTTTCACGGATATGTTGTGCGGTAAGCAATGGATTTGAAACTCCATTGATGCCTTCAGGGTTTACATAAATAAGGCCCATCTGTACTGCAGCTAGTGGATTCTCCAAAGAGCTTGCATCAGTGGTGTCTGCATATCGCTCATCACTTGGCATCATTAATTCAGACTCTGAACCCCAGTAGATATCTTTTTCTGGATGCCACACATCTTCTCGTCCAAAGGCAAAACCAAAAGTCTTTAAGCCCATGCTCTCGTAAGCAATTGTTCCGGCCAAGATAAACAAATCAGCCCAACTTAGTTTGTTGCCGTACTTTTGTTTGATCGGCCATAACAAACGACGTGCTTTATCAAGGTTGCCGTTATCTGGCCATGAATTAAGTGGAGCAAATCTAAAACTTCCGGTGCCAGCGCCGCCACGTCCATCAGCAACGCGGTATGTGCCCGCAGAGTGCCACGCCATACGAATCATTAATCCGCCGTAATGACCCCAATCCGCTGGCCACCACTCTTGTGTTTGAGTCATGAATTGATGCAAATCGCTTTTAACGGAAGCAAAATCTAAAGTTTTAACTTCTTCGCGATAATCAAAATCTTCACCAAGCGGATTTGTCTTACGGTCATGTTGATGCAAAATATCGAGTTTGAGGGTGTTGGGCCACAAGTATGTGTTTGATTCACTAGTTTGAGTGTTTGCACCGTGTGCGACTGGGCACTTTGCGTCCATGATTCCCCCTGTTGTAACAATTATTGTGCTTAGTATGGTTGCAGCGGTTAGGGCTCGCAAATTATGAGAGATAGGCTGAGATCATGACCAGAACTTCAAAAAAGTGGACGGCTCGAGATACAGCAAAATGCATCATCACCCCTTCTGATCTTGACCATAAATACAGTCGCGGAGTTCTGGGTGTAATTACAGGTTCTGCGCAGTACCCAGGAGCTGCTGTATTAACTACTGCGGCGGCTTCTGCCACAGGTATTGGAATGATTCACTTTCACAGTTCATCGGGTTTGGCACATCTTGTGTTGCATTCAACTCCATCAGTGGTTGTTCAACCTGGAAAAGTAACAGCATGGTTAATAGGAAGTGGAATTGAAGCCAAGAAGTATTCAGATATCACTACCTGGCTGCGCCATCGCTGGTTTAAGTTAGCTAATTTGCAATCTGTCCCAACAGTTTTAGATGCTGGTGCATTGCACTTGGCAGGCTCATTAGAACAACCCACGGTAATTACTCCACACAGCGGTGAACTCTCAAAGCTTTTGATCTCACGCGGGATAAGTGTTTCTGCCGAAGCTATTGAGGGCAACCCAAAAAAGTGGGTGCAAGAAGCTGCTGATACTTTAGGCGTGACTGTTTTACTAAAAGGTTCCACAACATATGTTGCCAATGATTCATTACTAATCGAATTGCCAACTGCTACCCCATGGCTTGCAACAGCAGGAACGGGTGATGTTTTAGCAGGAATTATCGGTTCATTGGTTGCAACTAACACCGTAGAAATTCTCAATGATTACAACCATTTGGCAGCGGTTGCAGCATCTGCCGCGTTCATTCATGCGCGAGCTGCAGATGCCGCATCAAATGGTGGTCCAATTAACGCTGAATCAATAATTAATTCAATCCCAAGCGTTATCTCGCGCATTATTAAGTAGTACCTACATAGGGATTCCCCTATGTAATGCCAACTCTCATTTCACTCTTGATTCTGTGTCAATTGCTTGAAACCGGGCGTAACTTTGCACTATGAGCGATCGAGTTTTATTGGTTATGGATGATGCTTTTGAATTATCCACAATGGCTGCCGCACTCAAAATGCATGGAACAAACGTAATTGGTGAGGCTCGAAAGCAATCTTCGGGAATGTTGCTCATGCGAAGCATGCAGCCCAACGTTTTACTAATAGATATGCACTTAACCAATGAGCACTCGATCGCTATCGCAACCGCAATCCGTAAGGAGTCCCCGAATATCGGTGTGGTTATTTTGGTTGCCTGCGCAGACCTTAGATTGCTCGGAGAGCTCACTTGCAATATCCCTACCGGGGCCAAAGTTGTAATTAAAAAGTCCATGAACAGCGTTGCTTCATTGTGCGATGTTATTTCCGAATCACGAATTTTTGTCACAGAGTCACCGGTTACCTGGGTTAATGGAAGTATTTCCAATCACGAAAAAGCTATGGAAAATTTGATTTCCCATCTGACTAATCTCCAGATCGACACATTGCGCCTAGTCGCTAATGGCTTAACAAATGCTGAGATTGGCCGAATCAGATTTGTGAGTGAAAAAGCGATTGAGCAGATGGTTTCTCGAATTGCTTTGATGCTTGATGTGCAGCCAGACAGAACAAAGAACTTACGGGTGCAATTAGTTGGCGAATACTTCAAGTGGATTGGCGCGCCAACCCACTAGTTGTGGTCATCTCTCAACTTACAAAGGTAAAGTTCGCGCCTATGGAGCTCCAGCAGATTCGTTCACAGTGGAATCAAGTGCTGGATGCCTTGGAATCTGATAATCGTGTCGCATGGATTGCATATTTTGATGCGCGCTTAAGTTCATTTGAGAATGGAATTTTGACCTTAGATTTTTCAGATAGTCGTAAATTTGCAACATCGCACGAGTACTCAGAAACTCGCCCAAATTTGAAATCTGCTCTTCAATTGGCAATTAAATCCACCATTGGCGTTGATGTGGAGATAGTCGAACTATGAGAGTCAAGATCTATCTGCTTGCCATTTCATTGGTAGTTGCAATTGTTGGCGCTCCACAAACGGCTGCAGCTGCATCGACTTTATCGATGTCGATCAGACAAACACCCAGTGCTTCAGAGACATTGTTGACCCTTTATGGAAATCTCAAACCAAATCGTTCTGGGACTGCTGTAAAAATCCAAGTAGACATAGCTGGGAAATGGACAACAACTCGCTTTACGACAAAGGTCACCAAAGTTGGAACTTGGAAAGTGACTGCTCTTGCAACCGCACTGAACGCAAATGTTCGCTATCGCGCGGTTTCAGTTATTGGCGGAAAGAGTTTGTACTCCCCTATTCGCTCTATATCGGTGAAGCAGCAACCTGAAATCACAGATGCTGACCCTGCTCAATTTATTGATTTAACCGGCCCTGGTGGTCGTATTCATGGCGCAGATGTCAGTCGTTGGCAGCATCCCAACGATAAACCAATCGATTTTGTAAAAATGTATAAAGCAGGAATGCGATTTGTGTTCATCAAGGCATCTGATACCCGAGAAGCTGCTGATTTGTTAGCGGTTAAATATGCAGCGATGGATCATCATGCTGCCCAAGCTGCTGGAATCTATACAGGTTTTTATCACTATGCGGTCTTGCCTTACGTCACAGATCCAGAAGGAATAAAGCAAGATGCTTTGGCGCAAGCACAAAAGGTTGTGTGGCGACTTGCATCGATGGGTGGATACAGCGACAGAGATTTGCCTTACGCATTAGATCTCGAGAATAAATGTGTGAGCTACTCCTCCTCTGGTGCATGCCAAAAGAATGCAACACGTAGCGCTGTAACTTTATGGGCAACAACTTTTCTTGCATCTGTAAAGGAAAAAACAGGAAAAACTCCAATACTTTATTCATATGCAAGCTTTTTAGAAGGTTCAATGACCCGCACTCCTGAGCTTGCACAATATCCATTGTGGCTTGCCCAGTATGCAATCGACCCAGCAAACCCAATCAACCAGCCAGGTTTGAAAACGGGTGGCTGCTACGTCCACTCATGGACTGGTGCTAACTGCGACTCTCAATGGACGGTATGGCAGTACTCCTCATGTGGAATTGCGCCCAAGTACGGTGTCCCCGGAAATAGATTAGATCTCAATGTGTTTCGTGGAACACCTTCATCATTTCTAGAATTAGTTACAGGAATCTGGTCACCTACTCTTGTGGATCTAATGCCTCAGCAAGAGCCAACAGTGTTGACTCTTGTAAGTCAAACATCAAGTACAACTAATAAGCCAGTTACTTTCAAGGTAAATGTTGTTCGACCAAGTGGTTCTCCTGTTGTTACCGGATCTGTAAAATTGGTCTTTGATAAAGCAACAGCGCCTGCAATTCGACCGACTCAAACACTGGTGCGTGAAACAAGCGGTTTATGGTCACTTGCCCTCAAAGGTGTATTAGCTGGAACATATAGTGGAAAAGTTTTATACCAAGATGTTTCAGGCACTCATGCCGAATCAACATTTCCAATTACTTTTGAAGTTACACAAGGGCCTACACCTACGGCTACACCAACTCCATCACCGACTGCGACTAAAAAGCCAACAACTGATGGTTGCCGAGGACAGATTAAGAATTGACCTCAAGTAGTTCACCCAGGGCTGCTATTTCACGCTCAACTAATTCTGTGTACTGAGCAACTGATTCTTTACGTTCCTTTGCGTTCCATCCAAGAACCGGAGCAATGAGTGTTGCAATCTCATCTGCAAGATGCATCCCGTGATTGACCGTTTCAAAAGATAAACGAGTACGGCGAGAAATTACATCATCGACGGAGCGTGCACCTTCGTGGGAAGCTGCATAAACAATTTCAGCCTTGATATACGGCAAATCTACATCTAGTGTGGCGGCCAACTTTGGTTGCGATTTAAGCAAATCAAGAATCTCGCTAATCAAGGAACCGTGACGATTGAGCAAATGTGTAACTACTGCGACATCTAGTCCAGAATCTTGACCAATACGCTCTTTTTGTTGTTCCAGAGCAAAGTAGCCGTCAGCACCCACTAATGGCAGTTTTTCTGTCACAGATTCTTGTGTCAATCTACGAAGTTCGATGACTGCGCGATCTACGACATCCTTAGCCATGACTCGATAGGTCGTGTACTTACCGCCGGCAATAGAAACAAATCCGGCAGCTGGTCGATCTACTGTGTGTTCGCGTGAAAGTTTTGTTGTTGAACTCTTATTGTTTGCAACTAATGGACGCAACCCCGCATAGACGCCAATGATGTCTTCGGCGCGTAATTTTGGTTCAAGAACTCTGTTGGCCTGATCCAATATGTACTGAACATCTTCTTTGGTCGCGCACGGTTCTGCTCGGTCACCTTCGTATGGCGTATCTGTTGTACCGACAATCCACTTGTCTCCCCATGGAATCAAGAACAAAACAGAGACTGGGGTTTTTACAATAATGCCTGCATCGGATTTGATCGCAGATCCCGGAACCACAATGTGAGCACCTTTACTCATGGTCACGTTATACCCGGGTGTTAAATCAAAACGCTCATGCAATTGATCGCTCCATACGCCGGCACACATAATTGTGGCGCCTGCCCTAATCGCAATCTTCTTTCCAGAAGCTAAATCAAGTGCGTTAACACCCACCACTCGCTTGCCCTCGCGAATCAAAGACTCTGCAGAAACTTGGGTTGCAATAATTGCGCCATGACGCACTGCTGTGCGTGCAACAGACATTGTGTGGCGGGCATCATCAACTTGAGCATCAAAGTATTTGATTGCGCCAGTAACGAGGTCATGGCGCAAAGATGGAGCGATTTCATTGATTTGCTTTTGGCTCAAGTGCTTGTGCCAAGGCATTGCTCGCTGAAATCCACGCAGTGCGTCATAGAGCGCAAGTCCTGCTCCGACATATGTGCGCTCCTTAAACTTTTCTGTAAGCGGAAATAAAAATCCAACTGGCTTAACAAGGTGCGGACACAGAGTTGAAACCATTAACTCTCGCTCGTGTAAGGCTTCGCGTACTAATTTGAAATCGTATTGTTCGAGATATCTAAGCCCACCATGAATTAACTTGCTGGATCTACTTGATGTTCCAGCTGCAATATCTTGCGCCTCAATAAGGGCGACTTTTAATCCGCGAGATGCGGCATCTAGGGCCGCTCCTACGCCGTTTACTCCCCCACCAATGACAAGAATGTCGAATTGTTCTGCACCTAATTGGGTAATGGCAGAGTCACGCTGGTCTGGGCCAAGTTGTGACAAGAACATATCCGTTGCTTCTCCGTAATCAGTGGGTACGCTAAGCCTAACTTACGGCGAGGGGTTATGCGCAGTGTCAAACATTGGGTCAAACATCGGGTCATACATCGGCAGTTTAGATCAGGGCACTAGTAGTACTCGATTCATGATCTTTGACCACGCAGGCCAAGTTGTTGGACAACATCAATTAGAACATCGCCAAATTCTTCCGCAGGCTGGATGGGTAGAACATGACGCAGCTGAAATTTGGGAACGAGTTCAAGAAGTTATTGTTGGCGCTCTGAAGCAAGCAAACATTTTGGGCTCAGATTTAGCAGCAATTGGGCTGACAAACCAGCGTGAAACCACTGTGGTCTGGGATGTCCGCACGGGACAACCCCTGTCCAATGCAATCGTGTGGCAAGACACCCGCACAACCGAATTCTTGGCAACCCTCTCTGATGCCCAACAAGAAAAGATCCGCCACACAACAGGTTTAACAATTGCTCCGTACTTTGCGGGCAGCAAGATGAATTGGTTTCTAAAAAATGTTCCGGCTGCAAGTAGTGCTGATGCCCGCTTTGGGACAATTGATTCTTGGATCCTATGGAATTTATCCGGCGGGGTCCGTACAGGTGTGCACGCAACTGATGTGACAAATGCCAGTCGCACCTTATTGATGAACCTTGAAACTTTAGATTGGGATGAAGAGCTGCTTTCTATTTTTGGCATTTCTCGTGCTGCGCTGCCTGCAATCAAATCTTCCTCTGAAGTTTATGCATTGACGGATCCTCACGGACCATTTGGAACCGCAATTCCAATAGCTGGAATTTTGGGAGATCAACAAGCTGCAATGGTTGGACAGGTGTGCTTTGAGCGCGGTGAATCAAAGACAACATATGGAACCGGAAACTTTGCTCTTCTCAATACTGGTACTGAAATCGTGCGCTCAAAAAATGGCTTACTGACAACTGTATGTTTCAAACTTGGAGATGCGCCGGCACATTATGCACTTGAAGGATCAGTTGCTGTTACTGGTTCTGCTATTCAGTGGTTGCGGGACCAATTGGGAATTATTTCAAATGCTGCAGAAACAGAAGGTTTAGCATCATCTGTTGCAGATACCGCTGGTGTTTATTTTGTCCCTGCCTTTTCTGGCTTGTTTGCTCCTTATTGGCGCAGTGATGCGCGTGGAGTAATTGTTGGATTAACTCGCGCCGCAACCAAAGCACATCTGGCCCGCGCGGCTCTTGAAGCTATTTGCTATCAAACACGTGATGTGATGGATGCCATGGTTGCCGATAGTGGCGTTCCGATGAAAGAAATGCGGGTTGATGGCGGAATCACTGCGAACTCTTTCTGTATGCAAATGCAGGCAGATGTCATGGGTATCGATATCACTCGCCCATTAATCGGTGAGACAACAGCACTTGGTGCAGCCTATGCAGCTGGTTTAGCGGTTGGTTTTTGGTCATCAACTGATGAAGTTCGTAAGCAATGGCAACAATCTAGGCGTTGGAATCCAACAAGCACCGCAGAACAAAGAGCACATGGTTATGCAGGGTGGAAAAAGGCAGTAGAGCGAACCTTGAATTGGGTTGATTAAGCCTTACTAATTTCAATCAAGAATGCATTTGCAGGAGCAAGAATTGGCGCTGTTACTCCGATTGCAGCTAGCGCAGATCCTGACATTGTTATTCCCGCCATCCATTCAGGTGGAGTGATTAACATAAATCGTGGCTTGCCTGCAGGAAACACCGCTTTGATAACATAGCTTGCTGATTCATCTAGGCCAGGAAATTTCAATGGTGATGGATGAATAGAAACAGTTGGAGTTAACTGCACGTAAGCAAAAATTGCACGAGAAGCATCATGTGCAACAACCCCATGTAAATATGCATGTGGTTCTGGATAATCAACACGAATCATTTTTCCTGAATGCAAGAGCGCGCGATTATTCTTGTAGTACTGCGCCCAGGTTGCTAAATGCTTTCGCTCTTCTGGTGTGGCTTCGGTGATATTCCATTCAATGCCTGCGTGACCAAAAAGAGCTGTTGTTGCACGCATCGAAAGTTCTAAGGTCCGGCCAGTCTGGTGACCATGTGTAGGTCCAATGTGAGTTCCCAGAAGTTCGGGAGCAATAACCTGAGCGGTCCATCGCTGAATAGTTTGGCGCTCTAGCGCATCGTTGTTGTCGCTAGTCCAGAACCGATCCACTAGATCTATTACACCCAAGTCAATCCGTGCTCCGCCTGATGCGCATGATTCAATTTCAAGTCCAGGATGGCGTTTCTTAAGTTCGGCAAATAAGCGATAGATCGCTTGTGTTTGGCGATGAACACCAGCAGCACTAAGGTGGCCTGCATCGACTAACACACGGTTGTGATCCCATTTAATGTAGCTAATGTTGTGATCAGCAAGTACAGCTGAAGTTTGCTCAAGTACGTGATTGAAAGCGCCTTCGTGGCCAATATCCAAAACTAACTGATGACGCCACAGTGGTGGCACGCGATCGGCTTCATGCAAAATCCATTCGGGGTGCGCGCGATACAAATCTGAATCTGGACTAATCATTTCGCCTTCAAACCACAGGCCAAATTCAATTCCATTGTCATTGATGTACTTAATGATTGGGGACAAGCCATTAGGCCAGACAGCAGGATCGATAACCCAATCACCTAAGCCGGCGCGATCATTGCGTCTGGAATGAAACCAACCATCATCTAGAACAACTCGCTCGATACCTATTTCGGCAGCAACATCAACTAAAGCCTTGATCTTTTCTTCGTTGTGATCAAAGTACAAGGCTTCCCACATATTCAAGGTAAGAGGACGAGCGCGTTTTGGATGAACATCGCGTGCTCGAAGATACGAGTGATAGGCCGCGCTTACTCCATCTAGGCCTTGCGCAGAGAAAACAGAAACCAGCGCTGGGGCTTCGTAGCTTTGTCCTGAGGCCAAGATCAATTAGCCTGGCAACAATAATTCGCCCGCACCAATTGATTGCGAACCGTCAAATAGTTTTTCAACTAGATAATGTGAATTACCGCTCCAAGAAATGCTGGTAGCCCAAGCGTTTCCAGATTGGAAAGAAGTCTGTGCAGTTAAGGCAATATCTGCAACAGAAAAATTATGTCCACTACGACCTTCGCGGGATTCGCGCACCCAGGTACCTGTAGCAATTTCCTTGCGTTGTGGATTGCGTTCGTTAGACCAACGACCAGCAAAATCTAATGTTTGTGTGGCTTCTTTAGGAAGTGGCAACCAATGAATAAATTCATTGAGGCAATATTCGGTGTCAGCTAAATTCTTGACTGTTGCTCTTTGAAATAAAACTCCGTGGCTATCTAGATCAAAGGTGATAACGACTTCAAGTTCTGCATGAAAATCGCGCAATGTGACCGCGGCATGATTTCCTTGATGATGAAAATCTGTTACCTCAAACTTAGTTGACCACGCTTTTCCATTTCGATGTCCAGATAATGTTGGACGACCTAAAAAGCCGCGAGAACTTTCGCGCATAAGTCCAGGAAACTGTGGTTGGTCCCACGAGCTATTTGCTATTGAAGGTCGGATCGCAGTTTGCACAGCTGCGAGATCTCCATGAATAGGTGCTCCCCAATGTTGGATTACAAGGGCCCCGTCCACTACTTCCAGCAGAAGTGATGACGATGTCGCGCTCAATAGTGCAGATTGCTTACTCACAAAGGTAGAGTAACGACACTATGGGCGAGAGTAAAAAACTAAAAGCGGGCGTCATCAGAAATGATCGCCACATGGCCGATGGTCGAACAATTCGGTACTACGACACCGCTGGCCAAGCGCGAATTGTTGAAGATGCCAGGCCACAGGAAGAACAACCGGGAATAGGTGAGCTTCGCCTGGATCCATTGGTCAATGAATGGATTGCAATGGCAGCTCATCGTCAAGGACGAATCTTCTTGCCACCAAAAGAGCTATGTCCTTTGTGTCCCACAACAGGTGATTTGCTGACTGAAATTCCTGAAGCAGATTTCGAAGTAGTTGTCTTTGATAATCGTTCCCCATCATTGCGCCCACCAGTTGGTGATTGGGCACTTCCTGACATGGTTGGTCCAGATACTGATTTAGGAACTGCTGCGGGCAAGTGTGAAGTTATTTGTTTTACCGCAGAACATGGCAACGCCTTTAAAGATTTAACACCACAACGTGTTCGCACACTGCTTGAAGCTTGGATTGATCGTACAAGTGAGCTTTCACAAGAACCATTTATTGAACACATTGCTCCATTTGAAAATCGCGGCGAAGAAATCGGCGTAACCCTGTCCCACCCACATGGGCAGATTTATGCGTATTCATATATTCCCCCACGCGTTGAAAAGATGTTGGCAGCTGCCAATAAGTACAAAGAGCAAACCAGCAAGGTTTTGTTTGATGAAATTGTTGCCCGCGAAATTAGAGACAATGAGCGCATCATTGCCCGCAATGATCGTTGGATTGCCTTTGTTCCGTACGCGGCGCGATACCCATTTGAAATTCACATAACACCACTAAACCCGGTTGCAGATCTGACTGGTTTAACAGATGCCGATCGAGATGCATTTCCAGAGATTGCCTTAGAAATCACACGCAGATTAGATGGTGTCTTTGGAATTGAAATGGCGTATATCGCTGCGTGGCATCAAGCGCCTGTTCGAGTTGGCCGCGATGTAATGCGCCTGCATTGGCAACTCACCAGCGTGCGACGTGCTCCTGGAAAATTGAAGTATCTGGCTGGCTCGGAATCTGCAATGGGTGCATTTATTATGGACATGCGTCCAGAACAATCTGCAGCGCAGTTGCGAGAAGTAGTTCTGTAATGCGAGTTTTAGTAACAGGTGGAACTGGATACATCGGTTCTACTGCAGTTGAAGTATTAATGAACCAGGGTTTTGAGATCTCAATACTTGATGATTGCAGCATGGGTCATGCCGATACGGTCCCTGCTGGCGTGCGTTTTGTTCAGGGTTCACTTCTTAATAGTGATGAAGTTGCCGATGCCCTAACCGGGTGCGATGCGGTTATGCATTTTGCGGGTAAATCCTTAGTCGGAGAATCAGTGGAAAAACCTGATCTCTATCATTCGGTCAACGTTTCTGGAACCCGCATCCTGCTAGATGTTATGCGGAAACATTCGATTAATAAAATTGTTTTCTCATCATCTGCAGCAACCTATGGGGAGCCAAAGGTTGTGCCAATTCTTGAAACTTCCGAGACGATTCCGACCAATCCGTATGGTGCAACCAAGTTAGCAATTGATCACATGATCACGGCTGAAGCTGAGGTATACGGGATCTCTGCTGCTTCCCTGCGCTATTTCAATGTTGCAGGTGCGCTAAAGGCACAACGTGGATGGTTGGCTGAGCGACATGACCCTGAAACACATTTAATTCCTAATGTTTTGCGCAGTACAACTGACAATCCAGTAAAGATTTTTGGTACAGATTGGCCCACACCTGATGGAACCTGTATACGTGACTATGTTCATGTGATCGATTTAATTGACGCACATTTAAAAGCACTTCAATCTTTAGGCAAGCCCGGGCACCACATTTATAACCTAGGTAGTGGTTCTGGATACTCAGTGCGCGAAGTTGTTGCAGCGGCAAGTACTGCTACAGGCCACCAGATTCCATTTCTTGATTCTCCTCGCCGAGCGGGTGATCCTGCGGTTCTGATTGCCGATATTTCTAAAGCAAAGTCACAACTGGGCTGGGAGCCAACTAGAGATTTAAATGTAATGGTTTCAGACACTTTGAAATCTATGGCCTAACAATGAGTTCGATTGACAAGAAATTTCTTGAGACATTTGGAGAAGAGCCGGATTTAGTAGCCGCAGCTCCTGGTCGCGTTAACTTAATCGGTGAGCACATTGATTACAGCGAGGGTTTTGTTCTTCCCTTTGCGATCAAAGATAGAACATTCGCCGCTGTTCGAAAGCGCGATGACTCCATGGTTCGGATTGCATCTGCTCAGCGTCGCAACAAAATAGTCACGGTAGATATCGCCGATGTTAAACCAGGATTAAAGGGTGAATGGGAGCGCTACGCACTAGGCGTTCTGTGGTCCATGGGCGTAACAAGTGGTGTCGACATCATGATCGATGGACATGTTCCACTTGGTGCCGGTTTATCATCATCTGCTGCGCTGGAGTGTTCTGTAGCAACTGCAATGAATCACTTATTTGATATGGGATTTAGTCTAGAAGAACTTGCCCGCCTAACCCAAAGGGCAGAAAACCAATATGTGGGTGTCCCGTGCGGCATCATGGATCAATCTGTTTCTCTGATGGCAACACAAGGATTCGCGCTTTTACTTGACTGCCGCGATCTTTCAACTCGCAATATTCCATTTGATGTTGCAGCTCATGGACTAGAGCTACTGATTATTGATACTCAGGCGCACCATGCCTTAACAGATGGCGGATATGCAGAACGACGAGCATCCTGTGAATCAGTTGCAGTTAAATTAGCGGTTAAATCAATGCGTGAGTTAACCATGGCACAGTTGGATGCTGCTAGAGATCAGATTACAAAGACCGAGTACATTCGAGCCAGGCATGCGGTCAGTGAAATGAAGCGCGTTCTAGAGTGTGTAGAGGCATTAAGCGCTGGTGATTTCACATCAGTTGGTCAGTTGCTCAACCAATCCCATGTTTCTCTGCGCGATGATTACACCGTTTCTTGTTCCGAATTAGATACAGCTGTTGAAGCATCGCTTTCAGCAGGTGCACTTGGTTCACGCATGGTTGGTGGTGGTTTTGGTGGCAGTGCAATCGCATTGATTGAAGCCTCGAAAACTTCACAAACAATTCATGCAGTTGAGAAGGCATTTGCTGACAAGAAATTTAAAGCACCGCGCTTTTTTACTTCGCTACCAAGTCAAGGCGCAGAGATACTTTCAAGACGATAACGTCAAATAAAGATTTACAGCGGAATGATTGATAAGACTTCTACTCCACCAATTGCACCCAAAACATTAAGCAGATCAGTTGGATCGCTCCCCGGAATAGCAACGGTGATGTCATCAAAACCTTTGCCATCTTCAGCCTTTACAACTGCGAGCGCGCGGATGTCTCCACCTGCCGCACCAATTGCAGATGCAAGCAGTCCTAATGAACCCGGGCGATCAGGGATTGCGACGTTGAGTTGAAATAGTGCCATGGGTAAACAATACCCTGACACTATTTCAACCACGCTGTCATTAATTTGAGGGCGCAGTACCCAAGATGACTTTGAAACTCTTAGAACCACCTGTAGGAAGTTCAACAGTTACGGTAACTGTGCTGCCCGGCGCATAGGAACGGATCTTTACAATCGCTCCAACTTGATCAGCAATCTTTACCCCATCAATAGCGGTGATTACCGATCCTGCTGGAATTCCAGCCTTCTCGGCTCCTTCACCTGGGCTTAGACGCAGGATCTTTGCTCCAATACCTGTATAGGTTGTATCAAAGAAGATACCTAGAACAGGACGGGTCGATTTGCCCGTAGCAATTAGCTCATCGATTACACGCTTTGCCTCATTTATTGGAATCGAAAACCCAAGTCCAATACTTCCGCTAGTCCCACCTGCTGAAAGTGTTGCAATTGCAGAGTTAACTCCGATGATTCGACCTTGCGAATCCAAAAGTGCTCCACCAGAGTTACCTGGATTAATTGCTGCATCTGTCTGGATTGCATTAACAAAGGATTCCGCACCAACGGTGCCTGTTGTCACTGGGCGATTTAACGCTGAAATAATGCCACTGGTCACTGTGCTTGCAAGACCAAGTGGTGAACCAATTGCAACTACTGATTCACCGACGCTGATTCGAGATGAATCTCCGACAGTGACAATAGGCAAGTTGCCCTTATTAATTTTAATGACCGCAATATCGTAGGCGGCATCTCGACCAACGATTTGAGCTGAAATAGTGTCACCGTTTAATAATTCAACCAAAATTGTTCCGGTAGTAACAGCAGATTCAATTACATGGTTATTTGTGATGATGTAGGAAGTGGTTTTATCTGACTTGTAGATCACGCCGCTTCCTGTGCCGCTACCCGCGGTTGAAGTGACCTTTATTGAAACAACTGATGGAGTAACAAATGAGGCGATGCTCTTTACATCAATTGTTGGAGCTCCCAAAGTAAGTGAGGTTCTGGAAGTTGGACAGCCATTTGAGCCGGCTAAGAAGATTGCTTGGCTTCTTTTATCAACGCATACTTTTACGCCAAGTGGCTCCGATGTAGCAGCGGTGGCGACACCTCCGACCAATGTTGCTCCCAATAGGAATGCTGCAATGACCTTTGTCGATGTTCTCTTCATCTCAACCTCTTTCATAGTTAAAGACAAGTTTTCACTTTAACCTGAGAGATAGTTTAGAAACGCCTTACTTATTGGTGCAACTTTTACAGAAGGACAACCCAGCCGCTCTTAACGCCAACTTTCACAGTTGGTAGTGGGCTAGTTGCAGGACCAGCCACCACTGCACCTTTTTTAAATGGATTAAAGCTGGCGTTATGAACCGGGCAAATTATTAATTTACGTGCTGCAAAATATTTAGCTAATCCCCCTTGGTGAGGGCAAATTGTTTGATAAGCAAAGACACCTGTCTTGGTGCGAAAGAGAAGTACAGGTGCGCCATTTTTTAGCTGAAAAGGAAACGTGCCGCCGACTTTGATCTTGCTCAATTTAACAATCTGGTGATTTGCAGCAAGGGCAGGAGTTCCAAAAAGGGTTGTGCTTGCCCCGATTAGGGCCATGCGAAGCGCGGATCTACGCGTGAACTTCATGCTCCCTGACTTGGATTCGAACCAAGAACCTGTCGATTAACAGTCGACTGCTCTGCCGTTGAGCTATCAGGGATTAACGGTGCAAGCGCAAACTCTAGCGCACACACGGGTTTGGGCAAAAACTAGAGGCTACCAAGCGCCAAATCATGCAAAGACCGGCGGGCGCTTTCTAGTGCAACTAATTGGGCAAAAGCGGCGGTGTATTCGATCTCATTTTCTACTGGATTTAAGCGTTGAAGCGATGATTTCAATTCGGCGATAGACCGTGAAATTGCCACTTCTCGTAAACGCGCCACGATGCTTGCAACGTACACAGCGGTTGGCTTTCCATCAGCACGGATCGGTTCGACCGTTAACTCTGTAAACAACGCCTTTACATTTTCATCTGAAATGTTATCTGGTGCAATTTTATCTACCGAATCAATAGCCGCTCGCAGTGCAACATAGGCAGGGTGAGTAAAAGCTCCCGCTTCTATTGAGCTCCATAATTCACCGACAAACAGTGATGGCTCTTGCAACTTTGCCTTTAAAACTTCGCGTTCAAGAATCAATCGTGCTTCATTGGGATCTGGTCTAAAATTTGGCTGCGCAGTTGTTTCTTCTGCTGCGCTTTGAATGACCGGTGCAGCCTTAACACCACGCGAAACTGCGCGAGTAACAACTTCAACTTCAACGCCAAGCCACCCTGCAAGCAGTCGGGTGTATTCAGGACGCAATGATTTATCTCTAATTTGCGCAACTAATGGTGCTGCAGCATTTAATGCGTTCACTCGTCCTTCAGCTGAATCTAATTTGTGATGTTTCAATTCTGCGCGGATTGCAAACTCAAAGAGTGGAACTCGACGAGCAATCAAATCGCGCAATGCAAGGTCACCCTTTTCTTGACGAAGCTCGCAGGGATCCAATCCATCTGGTTCCACAGCTACAAATGTTTGTGTCACAAACTTTTGATCTTCGCTAAATGCACGAAGGGC
>DAISII010000002.1:0-5458 GCA_036822115.1 Candidatus Planktophila sp. | reverse complement strand
CATCACCATCAAAGGTAAAGATAACTTCACCGCGGAAAGCATCATCATCCATTAACAATCTACGCAAAATGCGAATATGGTCCGCGCCAAATGCGGTTCCGCAGGTTGCAACCGCCGTTGTAATCCCTGCAAGGTGGGCAGCCATTACATCTGTGTAGCCTTCAACAATAACTGCTTGACGCTTTTTTGCGATCTCTTTCTTGGCAACATCTAAACCGTATAAGACTTGGCTCTTCTTATAAATCGGGGTTTCAGATGTATTTAAGTACTTTGGACCCTGATCCTCTTCATCACTTGCTAACTTTCTGGCACCGAATCCAACAATGTCTCCTGAAATGTCCTTGATTGGCCACATCAAACGATTGCGGAACTTATCAATTGGTCCGCGTTGACCCATCTTTGAAAGCCCCGCTAACTCAAGCTCATCGATTGTGTATCCCAATGCGCGCAAATGTTTTGTCAGGCCATCCCATTCATCGGGTGAATAACCAACGCCAAACTGTTCGCAGGCTGCCTTATCAAAGCCTCGCTTGGTTAGTAGTTCGCGGCCGTGTGCAGCTGTTGGAGAAGAGTTAAGTTGTTCTTGATAAAACTTTGCTGCCTCTGCATGTGCTGCGATTAATCGGTTGCGGGTTCCTGATGTAACGACCGGTCCGGTGTTAGATCCCTCGTCATATCGAAGTGTGTACCCAATGCGATCTGCAAGTCGTTCGATAGTTTCGGTAAAGGTCAGGTGATCAATCTTCATTAAGAATGCGATGACATCTCCACCGGTTTGGCAACCAAAACAATGGAAATATCCCTTGCTTGGTGTCACATGAAAGGAAGGCGACTTTTCATCATGAAATGGGCACAAACCTTTTTTCTGTCCTCCACCTGCATTCTTTAATTGAACATAATCTGCAACGACTTCATCGATGGGTGCACGATCTCGGATGTATGCAACATCCTCATCTCTAATGCGACCACTCATGTTCGTACCCTACCGATTAGCAAGTAGACGCGCATGCAAGGCATAGGCACCCGGGTCAGTAAGGGCAGCAACTTGGTCAATAATCACGCGCATTTTCGCGATCTCATCTGCCGCCTCGTTCCAGGGCTTCTGGAAGTACGAATCAAGTTCGTTGGGATATTTCAATAGCATCTGGACTAGCTCGCCAATGATCACCTGCTGTTTTGCATACCGATCTTGTGAATGTGCGGCATTAATCAAGTAGTGCCCAGCAATAGCCTTTAAGAAATCTACTTCTAATTTTTGTTCGCGTGGGATTTCTAAATCAGCGCTATAGCGTGAAAGAGGTCCATCTCCATGTACTTTACGAGTTTGCACTTCAGCAGCTAAAACAAATCGGCCAATCAATTGGCTTGTTGAATCCTTCATGCGGGCAAGGCTGCGATGGCTTCCGTCGTAATAATGCGGCCAAGCAGAAAGGGCCGATAAACGTGCGTGGGCATCCAATGCCTCTTGTTCTGTTGCATCGCTTTTGTAATCAACTGTCATGACTTTGTACAGCTCTGCAAAATCTTGTTCAAAATTCTTTACCGATACTTGCCCTGCAAAGATTGCATCCTCTAAATCATGTACTGAATATGCACAATCATCAGACCAATCCATAATTTGTGCCTCAATACATTTCTTGCCTACAGGTGCAGCTGTGCGCATCCAATTAAAGATTTCGACATCATCATCATAAACACCAAATTTGCGAGGATTCTCTGACCGTGGCCATGGGTACTTTGTTGCGCCATCTAAAGATGCTCTTGTTAAATTGAGTCCAATGCTCTTGCCGTTTGTATCCACTGTCTTTGCTTCTAGGCGCACGAGCAATCTAAAACTTTGCGCATTTCCTTCAAAGCCGCCAAACTCTTGTGCGATCTCTGCCAATGCTTCTTCGCCATTATGCCCAAAAGGAGGATGACCTAAGTCATGAGACAAGCAGGCGGTATCTTGTAGATCAGGATCTGCGCCCAATGATTCACCGAGTTCGCGCCCAATCTGTGCGCACTCCAACGAATGCGAAAGTCGTGTGCGTTGAAAATCATTTTCCCATGGCACCGCAACTTGAGTCTTTGCAGCTAATCGCCGTAGTGATGCTGAGTGAATTACGCGCGCACGATCTCGCATAAATTCAGTTCGACCCGCGCGCTTTGCCGGTTCATCAAAAAACCGTTCTTGGTCAAATGCGCTGTAACTCATGGAAATACCTTAGTGACAATATCTGCTTCAGGTAAGTGATCACTTATCTGTATGCCCCGCTTGCCTACAGTTATATAGACCAAATACGCACCTGCTTCGCGCACAAGATATTTATAGCCACTTTTTGCAATCGTATTTGGACCAGTTTGTACTGGCGAACATGTACTAATGATGCCTTGATCATTTGCCATCGCCATCGCGCGCTTGCAGTGATATGGATCAGTCACAATGATGACATCGCTGACATAACGCTTCTTCATAACAGCTGCATATGCCTTAGTGCTTACTAAAGTATCGCGGCCTTCTTCAATCGCTGTAATTGCCTTAGCTGGGATACCATTAGTACGAAGCCAGTACTTTCCTGATGCTGCTTCAGTTGTTCGATCCCCTGGTGCGCCAGCGCCGACGGTGATAATTGATGGTGCGTATCCAAGATCATAAATTCGCTTTGCTTCGACTAATCGTGCCTCGAGCGCATCACCTGGTTTGCCATTTAATTGCGCAGTTCCTAAAACAACAATGACATCTGCTTGTCGGACAATTGGATTCTTAGCAGCGCGCCATACTTGTGATACACCGTAGGCAGGGCCAATTAAAACAAGAATCAAAATCAACGAAATTGTGCGACGAATCCATCTAAATATAAACATTTATCCGCCTGAAAACGCATCTTCTAGTTCAACATGAACTAGTTCATCGGGATCGTTTAGCCAACCATCTGGCAAGGTTGGAGGGCGACCATGGCTAGTGCGACCACGCGGTTTGTCTCCGACCTCAGTTGGATATGGCTGATCCTCTAATTGATCCAAAAGATTTCGCATCTCTTGCAGTGAAGAAACCATTCCAAGATCATGTCGAATTTCGCGAGGAACGCGGAAGCCCTTCAAATACCAGGCCATGTGCTTGCGCATATCGCGCATTCCACGGTCTTCAGATTCTAAATACTCAACAATCAGATTTGCATGACGGAACATCACTTCACGAACTTCGTGCAGTGTTGGCATCACTTGCTTTCCTTCACCTGTAAGAGCAGATACAAGATCTGTGAACAACCAAGGTCGCCCTAAACATCCACGACCTACAACAACGCCAGCGCATCCACTGTGTTCCACCATAGATACCGCATCGCTGCCGGACCAAATATCGCCATTGCCTAAAACAGGTACACCTGTTGGCTTTAAGTGCTCAACCAGGCGCGCAATTGCAGACCAATCTGCTTTTCCTTCGTACATTTGTGCCGCTGTGCGAGCATGCAGTGCGACCCATGCAACACCTAAATCGGCAGCAGATTTAGCTGCTTCCAAATAAGTTTCATGATCGCTATCAATACCAATGCGCATCTTTACAGTCACCGGTATTCCAAATGGTTTTGCTGCTTCAACAGCTGCTCCAACAATGTTGGTGAATAGTTTGCGCTTGAAAGGAAGCGCTGCTCCCCCGCCTTTGCGTGTCACCTTTGGCACCGGACAGCCAAAGTTCATATCAATGTGGTCTGCAAGATTTTCTTTGCCAATCATTGTTACTGCAGCCCGCATTGTTGTTGGATCCACGCTATATAGCTGAACTGATCGAGGCCATTCATCTTTGCCAGGAACAATCATTCGCAATGTTTCTGGTCGACGCTCGATTAATGCTCGCGCAGTAACCATTTCAGAAACAAATAATCCTGCACCTTGTTCGCGACATAATGTGCGAAATGGAGCGTTAGTTATTCCAGCCATGGGCGCTAGAACAACCGGTGGATCTATGTAGTGATCACCGCTTGCTAATGGGAGTAAGAGTGGCTTTAGCAACCTAGTAAACGAGGTGCTAGCCATGCTTCGACCTGATCTAGGCCGATGCGCTCTTGCGCCATTGTGTCGCGATCGCGAATTGTCACTGCATTGTCTTCAAGTGTTTCGAAGTCAACGGTGATGCAATATGGAGTACCAATTTCATCTTGACGACGGTAACGTCGACCGATTGCACCTGCATCATCAAAGTCAATGTTCCAGTTTTTGCGAAGTTGTGCTGCAAGATCCCGTGCCTTAGGAGAAAGATCAGCATTACGCGATAGTGGAAGCACAGCAGCCTTAATAGGTGCAAGGCGATGATCAAGCTTTAACACTGCGCGCTTTTCCATCTCGCCCTTGCTATTTGGCGCTTCATCCTCGGTAAAGGCATCCATTAAGAATGTAAGTGTGCAGCGATCAACACCTGCTGCAGGCTCGATCACAAATGGAGTCCAACGCTCGCCCTTTTCCTGATCAAAGTATGAAAGATCTTTACCCGATGCAGCAGAGTGCGCCTTTAAGTCAAAGTCGGTGCGGTTTGCAATACCTTCAAGCTCGCCCCATTCGGTACCGGCAAATTCAAACTTGTATTCAATATCTGCTGTGCGCTTTGAATAGTGTGACAACTTCTCTTTTGGATGATCATAAACACGAAGGCGATCTGGGTTGATTCCAAGATCTACATACCAAGCCATGCGTGTATCGATCCAATATTGATGCCACTCTTCATCGCTACCTGGAACAACGAAAAACTCCATCTCCATCTGCTCAAATTCGCGAGTACGGAAAATAAAGTTTCCAGGTGTAATTTCATTACGGAAAGACTTACCAATTTGGCCAATACCAAATGGTGGCTTCTTGCGTGATGTTGTCATTACCTGATCAAAGTTAATGAAGATTCCTTGCGCAGTTTCTGGGCGCAAATATGCAAGCCCAGATTCATCTTCTACCGGTCCAAGAAATGTTTTGAGCAAACCGCTGAACTGCTTTGGAGTTGTGAACTGTCCCTTGTTTCCACAAGCAGGACAATTAATGTCAGTTAAAGATTCTGGCTTCTTCTTATGCTTTGCTTCATACGCTTCTTCAAGATGATCGGCGCGGTAGCGCTTGTGGCAAGAGGTGCACTCTGTTAGTGGATCACTAAAAGTTGCAACGTGTCCAGATGCTTCCCAGACTTCTTTTGCCAAGATCACACATGAATCAAGGCCGACAACATCTTCGCGGCCCATGACCATGGACTTCCACCATTGGCGCTTAACGTTATTTTTTAGCTCAACACCCAGTGGGCCGTAATCCCATGATGCGCGAAGTCCGCCATAAATTTCAGATGATGGGTAAACAAACCCACGACGCTTTGCTAGTCCTACGATATTTTCTAAACGGTCCGTTGCCACAATATTCTCCATCCGGCTGGCTGTCGGCGAAAAGCAACTGGTGTTACTTCCGTACGAGAATTTTACTCTGTGTACGGCCGTTCGTAGGCACCTGG
>DAISII010000001.1:36718-50723 GCA_036822115.1 Candidatus Planktophila sp. | reverse complement strand
TTGGGTAAATGATGCAGCGCGGACGTCGTATCGCATTTGATTATGGTGATGTGCGCATCGGTGTTGCGGTTAGTGATCCAGACTCGATTCTTTCCTCTCCATTAACAACACTGAAGGCGACAGATAAGAACCTGATAGAACAGATTTCTGCAATATTTTTAGAAATCGAACCAGTAGCGATATATGTTGGTCGCCCTGCTTTGTTAAGCGGCAACGATGGAATAGCGGTGGAAAAGGCCGCAGGATTTGCTTCTGTGTTAAGTACTGTCACCGAAGTGCCAGTCGAAATGATTGATGAGCGTATGAGCACTGTAAGCGCCGCTCGTAATCTGCGAGAAGCAGGTCGTAATGCAAAGGATTCCAAAAACGAGATTGATATGGCAGCGGCGGTGGCGATATTGGAATTTGCAATTGAAATCGAAAAACGACGATGAAGAAACAATTAGTGATCGCTTCATTGTTTATTGTTGTGACTGGTGCTTTTCTCCTAATGCGAATAGGACCATCGGCCGCACCTGATTTCCCTGCAAAGACATCGTTGACGGGGGCGGCAGAAGTTGTTATTGATATTCCTGCTGGTTCCTCCGGTTCTGCGATTGCTAGGCTCCTTTTCGACGAGGAAATTATCAAGTCTTCCGAGGCTTTTTTTAGAGTTGCGGTGGGAGATAAGCGGTCTGAAAAGATCGCTCCAGGCAATCATCGGTTAACAAAGGCTATTTCTGCACAACAAGCACTTGAGCAGTTACTCGATCCAGAACGTATTCCGAACTTGGTCAGAATTTTTGAGGGAAACTGGAAAAGCGAGATTATGAAATCTCTAGTCAAGTACGGTTTCTCGGCAATTGAAGTTTCCCGAGCAGTTGCAAATGCGAAGTTGCCCTATGGGTTTAGAGAGATTGAAGGTCTTCTTTTCCCGGCCCAGTACAGCTTCCCTAAGGGTACGTCCGCTCTCGAAGCCGTCCAGACAATGGTTGATCGATTTGCACAAGAGCCCGCAGCTAAAGAGTTGCTTCTTGGTACGAAACGTTTCAGTCCCTCGCAACTGTTAACTATCGCATCGATCATTCAGGCTGAGGGCGAACAGAAGGATTTCGCAAAAGTGTCAAGAGTTATTTATAACCGCCTTACTATCGATATGCCTTTACAAATGGATTCGACCGTTCACTTCGTGAAGAAACTGCGCGGGGAAATTTTCCTAAGTTCCAAATCTACTTTGATCAATTCGCCCTACAACACCTATAAGAGGTACGGATTGCCACCTGGTCCTATTTGTAGTCCAGGCGCAGATGCTATGAAGGCGGCATTGAATCCAGCCATTGGCGATTGGCTGTACTTCATTACAGTCGCACCTGGGGATACGAGATTTACAAAATCCATCGATGAGTTCAATAGTTGGAAAGCTGTCTATGTCAAGAATCGAAAGGCCGGTGTATTCGGATGATTACTGCCGGAGTTTTAGGTTCACCGATTTCTCATTCTCTGAGTCCTGTTTTGCACAAGACTGTTTATGAGTACTTGGGTATCGAGGCAACGTATGTGGCGTACGAAGTTGGTTCTGGAGAACTTCAGAATTTTCTAAACTCCGATGGTGCTGCCTTGAACTGTCTATCTTTGACGATGCCACTAAAGGAAGAAGCTCTAGCTATCGCTGATTCTATTTCTGATATAGCTCACCAAATTCAAAGTGGTAATACCTTGCATAAAGAAAACGGGCTATGGAAATTGACGAGCACTGATGTGGAAGGATTCACACACGCACTTAGTTTTAATGATCGAGATGCCACTGGAAATGTTTTGATACTGGGTGCTGGTGCAACAGCCCGAGCAGTAGTTGCAGCGTGTCATGGAGTTAGTGACAGGGTAACCGTCATCAATCGTAACCCTGATAGACAGGCACCAATGAAGCAGGCTGCGCCAGATATGAAAATGGAGTTTCTTGCGTGGGATTCGGAAATCAACTTTAATGAATTTGATTTAGTAGTAAATACAACACCGGGGGATTCGGCAGCACACTTTGGGAAAAGAGTAGACGCTGTCAGTGCCACATTTTTTGAAGTTCTCTACAATCCTTGGCCAACGCAATTTCTGATGCACTGGCGTAAAGCAGGTGGTTATGGAATTGATGGATTAGACCTGCTTATTCATCAGGCGATTTCACAGGTTGAAATCTTTACCTCATGCACAATAGATCGAGATTCACTCGCAAAGATGCTCCGAGTAGTTGGCGAGAAAGCGCTCTCTTAATCCACAGCCACGATTCTGTGGTGTTTTATTGTGTAATTTGGTGAAGTGAATTTTGCTCTCTTTCTGGTTGCGATACCCATGTGCATCGCGGATGTAACGTCTTACGTCATTCCAAATATCTACACGAAGATTTTGTTGTACGCAGCGTTGCTGCACCTTTGTATTTTTGGACTCGGCCCTCTACGTGATCTCCTTATTTCCGGTGCGCTCTTGATGTGTCTTGTGTTTTTCGGAACAGGAATGGGCGATATCAAGCTTTTGTGGTTGATTATCATCACGCACCCATTCAACGCATTCGAATACTTACTCAGCGTTCTTCTCATGGCGGGGGTTCACATAGTGGTACTGATAGGTCTTCATCGGAGGATTCCATCGAAAATCCCCTTAGCACCAAGCATTTTCATTGCTCTTCTAACTTATTTGGCAGCGAGATAGCGCGGTTATCTGCAACAATATGCACATGCGTTGGTTAACCGCTGGTGAATCTCATGGACAGGCACTAAGCGCCATTGTCGAAGGAATCCCTGCTTCGGTATCAATCACCACAGCAGATATTGATTTTCATTTACAGCGCCGTCGCTTAGGTGTCGGCCGTGGAGCGCGTCAAAACTTTGAAGCAGACAAAGTGACAATTCTTGGCGGCGTACGACTTGGCTTGACGCAAGGTGGACCAATAGCAATTCAAGTTGGTAACTCAGAATGGCCAAAATGGGAAAAAGTCATGTCTGCCGATCCCGTACCAGAGGATGAAATAAAGGATTTAGCACGCAACGCTCCACTTACACGTCCTCGTCCAGGTCATGCAGATTTGGTGGGAATGCAGAAATATGATCTGGATGACGCACGAGCGATTTTGGAACGTGCCAGTGCTCGAGAAACTGCCGCCCGTGTTGCACTTGGTGCGGTGGCACGAAACTTCTTAGAGCAAACAGTTGGTATAACAATTCTTAGTCATGTGCTGTCAATTGGTTCTGTTCGCGTGGCCGATGATGCAGCCTTACCGCAAGCTGGTGACATGACAGCGATCGATGATGACCCAGTTAGATGTGCTGATTCAGCAACGAGCGCGTTGATGATTACTGAAATTGAGAATGCTCACCGTGATGGTGACACTTTAGGCGGAGTGGTTGAGGTCCTGGCCTTCAATATGCCACCGGGCTTGGGATCGCATGTTCATTGGGATCGTCGTCTTGATTCTAAATTAGCTGGTGCAGTAATGGGTATCCAAGCAATTAAGGGCGTCGAAATCGGAGATGGATTTAAAACAGCAACTCGTCGTGGATCCGTTGCACACGATGAAATTGAAAAAGATTCAACTGGAAAGATCGTACGTCGCACCGATCGTGCAGGTGGAACTGAAGGTGGAATGTCTAACGGCGAAATTCTGCGAGTGCGCGCAGCGATGAAGCCTATTTCTACTGTTCCTAAGGCGTTAGACACCATCGATGTCGCAACCGGCGAAGCGGCTAAGGCGATCAATCAACGCTCCGATGTGTGCGCAGTTCCAGCTGCTGGTGTTGTTGCTGAAGCCATGGTTGCTCTGGTCTTAGCCGAAGTTGTCCTTGAAAAGTTTGGTGGAGATTCCGTAACTGAAACTCGTCGAAATTTCGAGTCCTATATAACTAACCTGAACTTTAAGTAACAGCGCGGCCATGACTCGCATTGTTTTAATAGGTGCACCAGGCAGCGGTAAAAGCACAGTAGGCGTTGCGTTGGCAGCACACCTGCAATGGCCTTTTGTTGACACAGATGCCTTGATTGAATTAAAAGAATCCAAGAAGATTGCAGATCTTTTTGTTGAAAACGGCGAAGAGTATTTCCGCAGTGTTGAATTTGCGGCACTACAAGAAGTTCTTCAGGAAGACACTGCTGTTATAAGTCTTGGTGGTGGAGCACCGATATCCGATAGCGCTCAAACTGTGCTGCAATCATCACATTCGATCATTATTTTCTTGGATGTTTCTCTTGCGACAGCGGCTCCGCGTGTTGGATTTAACCGTGATCGCCCATTGCTTCTTGGTAATCCGCGCGCACAGTGGCAGGCGTTATCTGATCAAAGAAGGCCAATCTACGAGAAACTAGCAACTCAATCTATTAAAGTTAATGACATGACCGTAGATGAAATAATCGCAATTATTGAATCGATTGTGCCATGACAATTATTATGGTTAACGCTGAGCACTCTTATCCTGTTAACTTTACAGATTCTTGGATGAAAGAGCTTAAAGCGATGTGTGATGGAAGAACCCGGGTTGCGGTGATTGTTTCGGAAACATACTCACCTGATTTGGCAGAGCTAAAAAATTTGGATTCAGATCTGCATATTTTCCAAGTCCCAGATGGAGAAGACGGGAAAAGTGTTTCGACTCTTATTACATTATGGAATTGGCTCGGTGCAGCAGGATTCACCCGATCAGATCTAGTTGTGGGTATTGGTGGGGGAGCGATAACGGATTTAGCAGGCTTCGCAGCAGCCTCTTGGTTGCGTGGTGTCGACTGGGTTGCGGTACCAACTTCGTTAGCGGGAATGGTTGATGCCTCAGTTGGAGGTAAGACTGGAATTAACTCTGATTACGGAAAGAATTTGATTGGAGCCTTTCATTCTCCGATAGCGGTTGTCATAGATACAGCTTTTTTGAAGACTCTCTCTAATCGTGACATAGCCGCAGGTATGGCTGAAGTCATCAAGTGTGGATTCATTGCCGATACGGCAATTCTCGATCTTGCCGCTGTGCACTCGGTTGAATCTTTACATTCAAATCCATCGGTCATCTCTGAACTGGTCCAGCGCGCAGTTGCGGTTAAGGCCACAGTAGTTTCAGAAGATTTCAAAGAGAGCTTCGCACGCGAGGCGTTGAATTATGGTCACACACTGGGGCATGCAATAGAAATCTACGCTAAATATCAGTTACGTCACGGTGAAGCGGTTTCGATTGGGTTGGTATTTGTCGCAGAATTAGCGGCGGCGCGAGGTTTGATAACACAGGCGGAATTGGATCGTCATCGCACTATTTTGATGTCGTATGGATTGCCAGTCACTTTCGAGCGAGAAGCGTGGCAGAAACTTGCACCTCTACTTGCATTAGATAAGAAAGCACGTGGAAATACGATCAGATTTGTTGCACTGAATGGAATCGGTACAACAATAAGGCTTGAGGATTTAACCTCCGCCGAACTTGACGCGGCTTATGAGAGGATTTCTTCATGAAGCTACTCGTAATCAATGGTCCCAATCTCTCGCGGTTAGATATTCGAGATTCATCGATATATGGAGATTTGAATTACGGCGAATTGAAGTCCATGATTGAGATCGCAGCTGGCAACCACGGCTTTGAGGCAGAAGTTCGACAGAGTGATGATGAGGCAACCATTATTGGTTGGCTTCATGAAGCGGCAGATCAAAAACTGCCAGTGATTATTAATCCCGCAGCCTTTACTCATTATTCATATGCAATACGTGATGCCGCTGAATTAGTGAACTCTCCTTTGATTGAAGTTCATCTTTCAAATCCATTATCGCGAGAAGAATTCAGACACACCTCTGTGATCTCTGGCGTAGCCAACGGAACTATTGGTGGTTTTGGTCCTAATTCCTATGTTTTGGCCATCATTGCAATGCAAAATCTCATAGCCAAGTAACAAAGCACCCCTTCCGAGCGGGTATCCTTAACCCTTCAATTAATTTATATCATCCAAAGAGACAAAGAGCGGTGGATTAGCTGTGGCATCAACTAATGATCTAAAAAATGGAATGACACTTGATATCGAAGGTCAACTATGGACTGTAGTTGAGTTCCAACATGTGAAGCCAGGTAAAGGTCCAGCTTTCGTTCGTACTAAGTTGAAGTCAGTTCTTAGCGGCAAAGTTGTAGATCGTACATATAACGCTGGCGTCAAAATTGATATTGCCATTCTAGAAAAGCGCGAAATGCAGTATCTCTACAAAGAGGGCGATGATTTCGTGTTCATGGATACTAAAACTTACGACCAGATGACGATAAGTGCTGCAACAGTTGGAGACGCCGCAAATTACATGCTCGAAAATACTGAAGCGATCGTGGCTGTCAATGAAGGAAATCCTTTGTATATCGAACTTGCTGCATCTGTTCCTTTAAAGATTACTTATACCGAGCCTGGAATCCAAGGCGATCGCTCATCGGGTGGAACTAAGCCAGCAACTGTAGAAACTGGAATCGAAATTCAAGTTCCACTTTTCATCAAACAAGATGAAGTTGTTTTAGTTGATACACGTGATGGGTCTTACCAGGGTCGCGCTAACTAGTGTCTGCTCGTAGTAAGGCACGCAAACAGGCCTTGGATTTACTGTATGAAACAGATATTCGAGGGACGAATCTTCTAGAAACTTTGATCGAACGTGATATTCCTGCCGAAGGACCAGATGCGCGCCCTATTCGTGAATACACACGTGAATTAGTCAATGGCGTTTCAGAGAACCGTCGCAAGATCGACGAATTGATTACTACCTATGCTCAAGGTTGGGATATGGATCGTTTGCCGGCGGTAGATCGTAATATCTTACGTCTCGGCATCTATGAAATTCTGTGGTCAACTTCGGTACCAACTAGTGTGGCAATAGATGAAGCATTGGATTTAGCCAAGGAACTTTCAAGTGATGATTCATCCAAGTACATTCACGGCGTGCTAGGCCGCATCGCAAGCATTAAAGACACTATTTCGATCTAGGAAATTTGTAGTCGAGCAAGACTTGATTGATCTCCTCGCTGGATAGACCAGTAAAGACTTCAAAGTTGTTGATGTCACGAGATCTCAGTGAAATTACCTCTCCATTCCAATCGCCGCGCATTCGTGCAATATTCCGAATTACCGTCGTGATTTTCTGTCCTGCTGGACTGGAAGTTGTCAGGATTCTGCGAATATCGATACTGATTCGTTCTTCGATCATGTACTTCTTGGGTGCCTCAAATAGTTCAGAGATTGGAACCTCATAGAGTTGAGCTATAGAGATCAACTTTCGCGCACTGACTGATCGGTCTCCACGCTCGTACGATCCAAGAGCTATGGCGGTCAATTCACCGTTAGAAAGTCTGGCGGCTTGAATCAGGGTTAAGTGCCGGGATTCCCGAATGAGACGCATGCGAAAACATAGGCTTTCCATCTGTGTTTGGCTGTAGAGAGTTGTCATGGTTTGCACGATAGTGCTGGAGCGACATCAATAGATTGAGATATCCACAGCTTTGACTCGACGGTGCTAGTATCTGCCCTGCATCCTTTAACAACCCATCCAGAGAGGTGGGAAAGGAGATTTACATGAGCGTAGCCCTGTCCGCACAAGAGATAACACGTGCGTTGACTCGTATTTCCCACGAGATTCTTGAGAAGAATCAAGGATCCTCCTCCATTGTCATTTTAGGAATTCCTACGAGAGGCGCACATTTAGCCTCTCGAATTTCATCAATAATTGCATCCATTGAAGGTACTGAAGTGCCTACTGGAACCCTCGACATCACCTTGTTTCGAGATGATTTACGAATTCGTCCACCTCGGGCGATCATGCCTACGAAAATTCCCACATCTGGAATTGAAGGCAAGGATGTGATTCTGATTGATGATGTCCTGTTCTCAGGAAGAACAATTCGTTCTGCATTAGATGCGTTGGGCGAGATTGGTAGACCCCGAACTGTGCAGTTAGCAGCGTTAGTCGATCGCGGTCATAGAGAACTCCCGATAAAGGCAGACTTCGTTGGTAAAAATCTGCCAACCTCGAAGAACCAATCGGTGAAAGTGTTCCTTAGCGAGATAGATGGTCGCGATGAAGTAGTTATTGAAGAGGGGGTTGAATAATGCGCCACCTATTATCGATAGCTGACCTCGACAAATCTGAAGCGGTATCAATCTTGGATACGGCTAGCGAACTGGCACGCGTCAGTGATGGGGCAGTTAAGAAGCTTCCTACTTTGCGCGGTCGAACTATTGTCAATTTATTTGCCGAAGATTCAACACGTACGCGAATATCTTTCGAGGCGGCGGCAAAGAGATTGTCAGCAGATGTGATTAACTTTTCCGCGAAAGGTTCCAGTCTTAGCAAGGGCGAGTCATTAAAAGATACCGCGATGACCTTGCAGGCAATGGGGGCGGACGCAGTAGTCATACGTCATTCGGCATCAGGAGCGGCGCAGCGATTGGCTGATTGTCATTGGATGTCTGGAAGCGTTGTCAACGCGGGTGATGGAACGCATGAGCATCCAAGTCAGGCACTTTTAGATGCTTTTACAATTCGTAAGCATCTGGGAATGGGTGGCAGTGATTTAAGTGGTCTCAGTATCGCCATTGTTGGAGACATATTGCACTCACGTGTTGCTCGCTCCAATGTTTTGTTGTTGTCGATGTTGGGAGCTCAAGTAACTTTAGTTGCCCCACCCACATTGCTACCTGTAGGGATCGACAACTGGCCCGCAACTATTTCGTACGATTTAGATTCGATCATCCCTCATGTGGATGTTGTAATGATGTTGCGAGTGCAGCAAGAACGAATGTCTGATCTATTCTTTCCAAATGCACGTGAATACTCCCGATACTTCGGATTAAACGCTGAGCGCATGGGAAGTATGAAGAAAGGCGCAATAGTGATGCATCCTGGACCGATGAATCGAGGATTAGAAATTTCAGCTGAGGTGGCAGATAGTGCTCGTTCGGTTATTACTGAGCAAGTTACAAACGGTGTCAGTGTTCGCATGGCGATTTTATATGTTCTTCTTGCTGGTGGAGCCCTTGAAGTTGGGAGCAACTAAATGACTACTGCAGATTATCTAATCAAAGGTGTTTCATTACCGGATGGCACAAAGACCGATGTAGCGATCGGTGAAGGCGTTATCGCAGCGATTGGTAGTGGATTTAACGGTGAAGTTCGCACCGTAATTGATGGAACAGATTGCGTTGTATTACCGGGTTTGGTTGATCTGCATACACACTTACGCGAACCAGGTCGCGAAGATGCTGAGACAGTTTTGAGTGGCAGTCGTGCCGGTGCAAAAGGTGGCTTTACTGCCGTTTCGGCGATGGCAAATACATCACCAGTTGCAGATACCGCTGGTGTTGTTGAACAGGTTTTTAGATTGGGTCAGGAAGCAGGATTATTGGATGTTTTCCCAATCGGTGCGGTAACTCAAGGTTTAAAGGGAGAAGCGCTCTCTGAAATTGGAGCTATGGCTGATTCGGTAGCCCGTGTGCGAGTGTTCAGTGATGATGGTAATTGCGTGTCAGATCCCTTGGTGATGAGACGTGCGCTTGAATACATTAAAAAGTTTGGGGGAGTGATAGCCCAGCACGCACAAGATCCTCGAATGACTATTGGTGCTCAGATGAATGAGGGCGAGATATCAGCTCGTTTGGGGCTCAAGGGTTGGCCTGCGGTTGCAGAGGAAGCGATCATCGCTCGCGATGTACTGCTAGCTGACCATGTGAAATCACGATTACATATATGCCATTTAACAACTGCAGGCGGTGTCGAAATTATTCGATGGGCAAAAGCTCGAGGTATAGATGTAACAGCAGAGGTAACTCCACATCATCTACTTTTAACTGATGATTTAGCTAGTTCTTATGATCCTGTTTACAAAGTAAATCCACCATTGCGTACAGAGGCCGATATCCACGCACTTCGAGAAGCTTTGGCTGATGGCACCATTGACATTGTTGCGACGGACCACGCACCGCACCCGACAGAGTCGAAAGAATGCGAGTGGCAAGAGGCATCTTTCGGAATGCTGGGGTTGGAAACGGCGTTGTCCATAGTGCAAAAAACAATGGTGGACACTGGTTTTATGAATTGGTCCCAAGTTGCTGATCGTATGTCTATTGCGCCAGCCCGGATTGGTGGTTATCAAAATCATGGACGATCTTTGGTTGCGGGCGGAATCGCCAATCTTGTTGTGATCAATCCAACCCAAAAATGGACCGTAGACCGCGATATAGTTCTATCAAAGTCATCCAATACTCCTTACCATGGTCACGAATTGCCTGGTGTGATCACCCACACCTTCTTCAACGGCAAAGCGACATACAGCAACGGTGTTGTGGCTTCTATCGGAGGTAAGTAATGGCTATTGCTTACCTAGTCCTTGATGATGGTCGAATTTTCGAAGGCACATCGTGGGCAGCCACAGGAAAAACATTTGGAGAAGCGGTATTTCAGACTGGGATGACCGGCTATCAAGAGACTTTGACAGATCCCTCGTATCACAAGCAGGTTGTAATCATGACCGCACCACATATTGGAAATACTGGTGTGAATGATGCAGATAATGAATCAACAAGGATATGGGTAGCAGGTTTTGTTGTACGAAATCCGTCATCGATCACATCTAATTGGCGGGCGCAGAGCGATTTAGAAGCAGAACTCATTGCACAGGGGATTGTCGGTATTCAAGGAGTTGATACACGAGCGATAACGCGACACTTGCGAGATAGAGGAGCGATGCGTGTGGGTATTTTCTCTGGATTAGAGCTTACTCGTAAGGAAATGGTCATTGAAGTTCGCAAAGCTGAGGCCATGGCCGGCTCCTATTTAGTTCGTGATGTATCAACACCACATACCGTAATTGTTCCTGCAGTTGGTACTAAGAAGTTTACGGTCGCGGCCCTTGACCTTGGAATCAAGGGTGCAACGCCGCGGGCTTTGGCCGAACGTGGTGCAGAAGTACATGTCATGCCATTTGATTCATCTGCTGCCGAGATCATGGCAATTAAGCCCGATGGAGTCTTCCTATCTAATGGTCCCGGCGATCCATCAACAATGACTGATGTGATTGAAGTCGTTCGTGAATTACTTTTAGACGAAGTGCCTATCTTTGGAATTTGCTTTGGCCATCAGATTCTTGGTCGAGCTTTAGGTTTTGAAACTTACAAATTGCAATTTGGTCACCGCGGAATAAACCAACCCGTGCTGGATAAAAACACGGGCAAAGTTGAGATAACAGCCCACAATCATGGTTTCGCAGTGAAAGCACCTACAGATACTGAGTTCGCTACAGTCTTTGGTCGTGGAGAAGTCACTCATATATGTCTCAATGATGGAGTCGTAGAAGGTTTGCAATTACTTGATAGGCCAGCATTCTCCGTTCAATATCATCCAGAAGCAGCTGCTGGACCGCACGATGCCGCATATCTCTTTGATCGATTCGTAGATTTGATGTCAACAAAGGTGCATCCATAATGGCCCTTGATACAACAATTAAAAGCGTTCTTGTAATTGGCAGTGGGCCAATCGTTATTGGTCAGGCTTGCGAATTTGATTACTCAGGGACTCAAGCATGTCGTGTTTTGCGGGCAGAAGGTATCCGTGTAATTCTGATCAATTCAAATCCAGCAACTATTATGACTGACCCAGAATTTGCAGATGCAACATACATTGAACCCATTACCCCTGAAATCATCGAAAGAATTATTGCTCATGAAAAACCCGATGCAGTTCTGGCAACCTTAGGAGGTCAGACGGCATTGAATGCAGCGATTGGTTTGTATGAACGTGGAACTTTAGAAAAATATGGGGTACGACTAATTGGTGCCGATGTTGAGGCTATTCATCGTGGCGAAAATCGCGAATTGTTCCGAGGCATAGTTGAAAAAGTAGGCGGAGAATCAGCCAAATCTAAGATTTGTCACACTATGGAAGAAATTATGGAAGCGGTAGTGCTCCTTAATTATCCAGTTGTTGTTCGCCCTTCATTCACGATGGGCGGCTTGGGTTCTGGAATAGCATTCAATGAGGCTGAGCTTCGACAGATTGCTGGTGCTGGGCTTCGCTACAGTCCAACTTCAGAGGTATTACTGGAAGAATCTATAATTGGTTGGAAAGAGTATGAACTTGAAGTAATGCGCGACCATAAAGACAACGTTGTAATAGTTTGCTCCATCGAAAATCTGGATCCCATGGGTGTGCATACCGGGGATTCAATTACTGTAGCGCCAGCGATGACATTGACAGATGTTGAGTATCAGAAACTCCGCGATCTATCGATGGACATTATTCGAGAAGTGGGCGTTGAGACCGGTGGATGCAACATTCAATTCGCGGTAAACCCAGATAATGGTCGCATTATTGTCATTGAAATGAATCCACTCGTATCTCGATCCAGCGCATTAGCATCTAAGGCGACCGGATTTCCAATCGCTAAGATCGCAACTAAATTGGCCATCGGTTATACCTTGGATGAAATTCAGAATGACATCACACAGGTGACGCCCGCTTCCTTTGAGCCGACCCTTGACTATGTAGTAGTAAAGGTGCCTCGCTTCGCTTTTGAAAAGTTTGCTGATGCTGATCCACGTTTAACAACGACGATGAAGAGTGTTGGCGAAGCAATGGCGATCGGTCGGTCCTTTTCTGAGGCGCTTTTGAAGGCGCTTCGATCCCTGGAGCGTAAAGAGGCTATTTTCTCTTGGCCAGACATAAGCCCTTCTGAATTGTCATCACTATTACAATCAATGAAGATTCCAACTGAATATAGGCTCCAGCAGGTGCAAAAAGCAATGTGGGCTGGAGCAAGTATTGATCAGGTGTATGAAGCAACGAAAATCGATCGTTGGTATTTGCGACAAATTGAAGTAATAAACGAACAAGCACTTATCATTTCTCAACCCGGTGAATTGTCACATGAACTACTCCGCACCGCTAAAACACAAGGATTTTCTGACAATCAAATCGCGGTTTTGCGCGGAGTAAGCGAAGAAGAGATTCGTAGAGCTCGTCATCATTTAGAAATACGTCCCGTCTATAAAACAGTAGATACCTGCGCTGCTGAGTTTGAAGCCTTCACTCCATATCATTATTCAAGTTATGAAGAAGAGACTGAGGTTCGCCCTCGTAGTACACCAGCTGTAATCATTTTGGGAAGTGGACCCAATCGCATAGGTCAAGGAATTGAGTTTGATTACTCCTGCGTCCATGCCTCATTCACCCTGCGGGATGCTGGTTTCGAAACAATCATGATCAATTGCAACCCCGAAACTGTTTCGACTGATTATGACACCAGTAACAGATTGTATTTTGAACCACTAACACTTGAAGATGTCCTAGAGGTTGTGTACGCAGAGACACTTGCAGGACCCGTTCTTGGTGTCATAACTCAGTTAGGTGGTCAAACTCCACTTGGTTTGGCAGCAGGTTTGAAGGCTAATGGAGTAACTATTCTTGGAACTTCACCAGATGCAATTAATCTTGCCGAAGAACGTGGTGCTTTTGGAAACATCTTGGCCGAACAGGGCTTAAATGCACCGCAGTTTGGAATGGCTTCCTCTCAATTAGAGGCAACGGCAATTGCTCACGAAATCGGGTATCCAGTACTAGTTCGACCTTCCTTTGTCCTTGGTGGCAGAGGAATGGAAATCGTTTATGACGATGCCGCACTGGGTGGGTTTATCACTCGTGCAACAGATATCACACCGGATCACCCCGTTTTGGTTGATAGATTTTTGGATAACGCCATTGAAATAGATGTTGATGCACTCTTTGATGGACACGAATTATTCCTCGGGGGCGTCATGGAACACATCGAAGAAGCAGGTATTCATAGCGGTGATAGTGCGTGTGTTCTTCCATCGATGACAGTTACGGTTGAACAACTCAATGAAATAAAAGTTGCCACCGAAAAAATTGCACGAGGGGTCGATGTTCGTGGATTGATTAATATCCAGTTTGCAGTCGCGGATAATGCGCTCTATGTTCTTGAAGCTAACCCGCGTGCTTCTCGAACGGTGCCATTTGTCAGTAAGGCAACCGGTG
>DAISII010000001.1:7771-36708 GCA_036822115.1 Candidatus Planktophila sp. | reverse complement strand
GTGCCATTAGCAAAGGCTGCGGCAAGAATCTCGGTTGGTGCCACGATTTCAGAACTTCGCGAAGTGGGCTTACTGCCTTCCTCGGGTGATGGAGTTGCACGTGGGGTATCTGTCAAAGAAGCGGTATTGCCGTGGAATCGCTTCCGTCGAACCGATGGAAGAGGAGTTGACGCAGTGTTGGGGCCTGAAATGCGATCTACTGGTGAAGTTATGGGCATCTCGCCTACCTTCGGTGAAAGTTATGCGAAAAGTCAGATTGCTGCGTTTGGTCCGTTACCAAAATCTGGAACAGTTTTTATCTCTTTAGCTGACAAAGATAAAGAGACCGGGATAGAACCAACAATGGGGTTCTCTGACCTAGGCTTCCGAATTCTTGCGACAGAAGGAACCGCATTATTCTTACAAAACCACGGCATAGAGTGCACTGTAGTTCGTAAGAATTCTGAAGGAACTGGCGCTATGGGTGAAAAAACCATCGTAGACATCATAAATGCGGGCGAAATAGATCTGGTGATTAATACACCTGTTGGCCGTGGAACGCGCGCAGATGGTTGGGCGATTCGTACTGCTGCGGTTCAGCGTTCTATTCCTTGCATAACGACAACCGCTGGTTTTAGCGCGGCCGTGGATGCGATCACTTTCCTGCAAAGTAGCCCTTTAAGTATCAAATCATTGCAAGAATGGCTGGCCTAAATGTCAACGATTAATAAGCAAGCACAGCAATTGATAGCACCAATCGTTAGTAATAAAAAAGTTGGCCAATACCACCAGATCATTGTCAATGTGGGCGACCTTGCTGGAGCTTGCAAGCCAGGAAATTTTGTTGCAATAAATGTTGGTGGGGATTCTTCCAGCATGATTTTACGACGCGCATTTGCAATTTCGCGTGTATCTGTAGGCGCTACCTTTGGCGGAACAATGGAACTGATTGTTGCTCCTCATGGTCAGGGAAGTAAATGGTTATGCGCCCAAGGTGAAGGCGTAGTACTGGACATTGTTGCACCGCTCGGAACTGCTTTTGGAATTCCTACTACGCCTGTTTCCGTTTTGTTAGTTGGTGGAGGATACGGATCAGCCCCGCTGTTTGGATTAGCAGAAGTGCTAAATGCACGTGGCTGCAGAGTAGATATGTTATTGGGTGCAAGTACCGCATCTAAGATATATGCGCCTATGGAAGGCAAACGAGCGGTGAATTCAATTCGCATTTACACAGAAGATGGTTCCATGGGACAGGCAGGGCGAGTTACTGATCCTATTCCTCAAATTATTGAAGACTTAGACATCGCTGTCGTTTACTCGTGCGGTCCTATGGCCATGTTGTCAGCGATCACACAAATCACAGACACCTTGTCGGTCGTGCATCAATGCGCAGTAGAAGAAGCGATGGCATGCGGTATCGGAGTGTGTATGACCTGCGTTTTACCGGTAAAAAATGAGGATGGATCTGTTTCCATGCTCCGCTCTTGTATTGATGGTCCTGTGATGGATGGATCTACAGTCCAATGGAACCAGGTTGGACAGCAGTTATGAGCACCTTAGATTTTTCAACCACTATCGGTAACACCTGGTTTCCTGCTCCCACCTTTACGGCTAGCGGTTGTGCAAGTTCCGGTCGTGAGTTAGCTCAATTTTTTCCGCTGCGTGAAATGGGCGGAGTTGTTACCAAGTCGGTAATGTCGAAGCCCCGAAACGGAAGAGCAACTCCACGCATGGCTGAGACACCAAGTGGGATGTTGAATTCAATTGGTTTGCAAGGCCCTGGAATTGATGCATTCATAGCAAAAGACATTCCTTATCTAGTTGAGCAAAAAGCACGGATTATTGTCTCTATAGCTGGTGAAACGGTAGAAGAGTATTCAACCCTGGCTCGTAAGTTGAGATCTGTTTCGGGTATTAGCGCCATAGAAGTAAATATTTCTTGCCCCAATGTCGAAAATCGTGGACTAGTTTTTGCGTGCGATCCTGAAGCATCACGTCGTGTTATCGATGGTGTTCGGCGCACAATTGGGGGAGAACTCCCAATAATTGCGAAGTTATCTCCTGATGTGACTGACTTAGTATCGATTGCACGCGGAGTAGTAGATGCTAGCGCCGATGGATTGGCCTTGATTAATACCGTTTTAGGAATGGTTATTAACGTTGACACCATGCGACCTCATTTAGGTGGCAAAACTGGTGGCCTCTCAGGTCCGGCTATTCGTCCGATTGCTGTACGTGCCGTGTATCAAGTTCACGCGGCACTTCCACATGTTCCAATTTTAGGAATGGGTGGTGTGACAACCGGTAAAGATGCATTAGAAATGATCTTAGCCGGCGCAAGTGGTGTCTCTATTGGTACCGCAAGTTTTGGTAATCCAACAGCGATCATGAAGATTCAAAATGAGTTGAAGCAGCTGCTTATTGATCGCGGGTTTACATCACTTAAGCAAGCTATTGGGTATGCACATCGTCCGGATACGGAGTCTCCTGATGAGTAAAGCACCAATTGTTTTAGCCGTTGATACACCAGAGTTAGATACAGCTATTAAATGGATCAAAGCAACACAAGATCATGTGTCAGTATTCAAACTTGGTTTAGAATTCTTCCTGACTTTTGGAAGCGATGGCGTCAAAGCAATACAAGATGTAACCGATTCAGACATTTTTCTTGATTTAAAACTTCACGATATTCCACATACTGTTAGTGGGGCGACACGCGCAGTTTCACACCTTTTGCCAAAATATTTGACGGTGCATGCTTCAGGCGGCTCTGCAATGATAAAAGCGGCAGTTGATGCATCACCTAAAACACATATAACTGGGGTGACGATTTTGACATCATTGTCAGAAGAAGACGTCAAAGAGGTTGGATTCAAGGACAACGCACTAAGTTCAGCTGTGGGATTAGCCATTGTGGCGGTGACATCCGGAGCTAATGCAATCGTTTGTTCGCCATTAGAGATCGCAGCCATTCGATCCGCAGTAGGTCCTACTCCGATCATCATCACTCCAGGTGTTCGTCCGGCAGATTCAGCGGCCATTGATGATCAAGTGCGAACCATGACACCCAAGGACGCTATTTCAATAGGTGCAAACTTGGTAGTTATTGGGCGACCTGTCACTAACAGCTGGAAGCAGGGCGAGTTGGCTATGCGCGAGCGTGCAGCAGAAATAGCTGCCGAACTTATCTAGATTAAAGGCTAGATTTGTCCTATGGGAACACCGCCGCAATTAACGCAGGAGCAGCGTCAACAAGCTTTGCTCAAAGCCTCGTCTTCTCGGAAACGTCGTGCAGAGGTGAAAGCCAGTTTGAAAAATGGCGATTATTCAATTGACAACATTTTAGAGATTGCTAAAAATGAGGAAGCTGTTGCAAAGATGCGTGTTAAGGAATTATTAGAGTCCTTATCTGGCGTCGGAAAAGTTCGCGCACAATCACTAATGGAACGTCTAAACATCTCGCCCTCCCGTAGAATTCAAGGCTTAGGACGTCTGCAAATTAAGCAGTTGCGTGAGGAGTTTATGAAGTCAGAACATGCCGTTAAGCCAGGCAAACTAATTGTTCTTTCTGGTCCCGGCGGAGTCGGAAAAAGTACGGTTGCAAAGAAAGTGCGTGAGGCCGGCGAATTTTGGGTGAGCGTAAGCGCAACAACACGAAAGGCACGAACTAACGAAGTTCATGGTCATGATTACTATTTTGTTGATGATGAAGAATTCAGTCGCATGATTAATGCTGGCGAGTTTTTAGAATGGGCTGAATTTGCAGGCAATCGTTACGGCACCCCACAGGAACAAGTCGAACATGCTTTATTGCTCGGTAAGAATGTTCTTCTGGAAATAGAAATTGCAGGTGCGAAACAAGTTAAGGCTCACCTTCCTCAATCGATTTTGGTGTTCCTGGAACCTCCTACGTGGGAGGAGTTGGTCGCTCGGCTGGAAGGACGAGGAACTGATAGCCCAGAGCGACGGGCGGAGCGGTTGGAATTGGCTCAAGAGGAGCTCGCCGCAGCCACATTTTTCGATGTTGTTCTGATAAATGACCAGGTCGAGAGCGTGGTAGGAAAACTGGTAGAGTTAACCCATAATTAGTAGCTGCTATTAATTCAGTATTGATCAATGAAGCGGGGTAGACCATGGATGGAATCACTAATCCACCGATTGACGAACTTCTAGATAAGAGCGGTTCTAAGTACAGCTTAGTTCTGTACGCTGCCAAGCGTGCTCGTCAGATCAATGCGTATTACTCACAGCTCGGAGAAGGCTTGCTGGAATACGTAGGACCACTAGTTGAAACTCACGTCCATGAAAAGCCACTTTCGATAGCCCTTCGTGAAATCAATGAAGGCCTTCTTACAATCGAAAACCTCGAGCCAACAGCTTAAATCTTTTCTATGTCACTAATTGGCCGTGAAGTTGTACTCGGCGTTGGTGGGGGAATAGCGGCATATAAGTCCTGCGAGTTACTTCGTCGTCTTCAAGATCGCGGGTATCTAGTTACAGTTGTTCCAACGCCTTCTTCTTTAAACTTTGTAGGAAAAGCGACATGGGAAGCGTTATCTGGACGCCCGGTTAATACGCAGGTTTGGGAAAATGTTCACACAGTTCCTCATATCGCTTTAGCCGAATCTGCTAACTTCTTTCTGCTAGCTCCCGCGACGGCGGATTTAATTGCACGTCTTGCGGCAGGTCGTGCCGATGATCTTTTAACAAATTTAGTCTTAGCGTCAGATGCGCCAAAGATGCTGGTACCGGCCATGCATCCTTCAATGTGGCTTGATCCAGCAACAGTTGCGAATGTTCAAACACTTCGTTCGCGTGGTTTTTTAGTTATGGAACCAGAAGTTGGTCGCTTAACCGGCAAAGATATTGGACCGGGACGGTTCCCTGAAATACCTTCAATTCTCGAAAAGTTCGACGCATTGACAGGTAATGTTCAAGATTTCAAAGGTAAACGCGTGCTTGTTACAGCAGGTGGAACACGCGAAGCGATTGATCCAGTTAGATTTATCGGTAACAAATCATCGGGTAAACAGGGGGTGGCGATAGCTATTGCAGCCCGTGACCGAGGAGCCACAGTGCATTTAGTTGCTGCGAATTTTGATACCTCGGGTTTAGAGGGAATTGAAATTTCGAAAGTTGAAAGCGCTGCAGACATGCAGCAGGTTTTGTCACAACAATTTCCACTATGCGATCTGTTAATCATGAGCGCAGCGGTTGCCGATGCGAAGCCCAAAAGTATGTCCTTAGAGAAAATCAAGAAAGCTCTCTTGGGCAGTATCGAATTGGAAGAAAATCCTGACCTATTGGCCTCTCTATCCGCCTCAAAGAACGAGCAGATAATTATTGGCTTTGCTGCAGAGACTAAGGATCATGTGCAAGAGGCTCGCAGGAAGATGGAAGCCAAAGGGTTAGATCTCATCTTTGTAAACGATGTTTCAGGCGGGGCGATATTTGGTCAGGACCATACTATGGGTACCATTCTCCTACGCAATGATGCGGATATAGCGGTCAAGGAAGTCTCCAAAGACGCTCTCGGTAATTTACTTCTTGATCAAGCCATCCGGCAGTTAGGTTAAAAATATGTCAAAGCGCCTTTTCACCTCAGAATCAGTAACCGAAGGACATCCAGACAAGATTGCCGATGCTATTTCAGATGCCGTATTGGATTCATTACTTACACAAGATAAGAAGAGCCGAGTGGCGGTTGAAACACTTATCACTACAGGACAGGTGCATGTAGCGGGTGAAGTAACAACTGACGGTTATGCAGATGTGATGGGCATAGTCCGCGATACAGTTTTGAATATTGGATATAACTCCTCTGACAAAGGTTTTGATGGAAATAGTTGTGGTGTGTCAATCTCAATTGGTCAGCAATCTCAAGATATTGCGCAAGGCGTTAATGATGCATATGAGCATCGAGTCGCATCAGCAGTTGATCCTTTAGATCTGCAAGGAGCTGGTGACCAGGGATTAATGTTTGGTTATGCCTGCGATGACACCAAAGAGTTAATGCCGTTGCCAATTTGGTTAGCACATGCACTGGCTCAGCAATTAACAAAGGTTCGCAAATCAGGAGCACTTCCTTACCTTCGCCCGGATGGTAAAACTCAGGTGACTATCGAATATGACGGTGATCGAGCGATTGCTCTCAATACTGTTGTGATCTCGAGCCAGCACGCTGAAGAAGTTGATGTGGTTAAGAAGTTAACACCAGAGGTAATTGAATACGTTATTGATCCTATTTTGGACAGCATTGACCTTCCAAAAACTGATCTCCGCACATTGATCAACCCAACTGGTCGTTTCGTCATCGGAGGTCCAATGGGAGATGCGGGTCTGACGGGTCGTAAAATTATTGTAGATACCTATGGCGGAATGGCACGTCATGGCGGGGGAGCTTTCAGCGGTAAGGATCCATCAAAAGTGGATCGTTCAGCGGCGTACGCAATGCGATGGGTTGCAAAGAATGTTGTTGCAGCAGGGCTTGCTCGTCGTTGTGAGGTTCAGGTTGCTTACGCAATTGGTAAAGCTCAGCCAGTCGGAGTATTTGTCGAAACTTTTGGTACTGAAACCGTTCCGGTTTCAAAAATTCAAGATGCTGTTTTGTCAGTCTTTGATTTACGTCCAGCTGCGATAATTCGTGATCTTGATTTACTTCGCCCAATTTATTCACTTACAAGCGCCTACGGTCACTTCGGTCGCGAACTTCCTGAGTTTGCATGGGAACGAACCGATCGCGTATCAGCGCTGCAAAACGCAATCAAGTAGTCGGTGGCAACGCCGAAGCTCTTTCGTTTAAAGGCTGAAGTTGCACCTGTAACTTCTGGGCCTAGAGCTTCGGTATTGCCTTTCGCGCGCGTGCGGGTTGATACAGGTGTTTTCCATTTAGATCAGTTGTATGACTACGTAATTCCCGAAAAACTCAGTGACTCGATCCAGACGGGTGTTCGCGTTCAATTGCCATTTGGAAACCGCGAAACTGAGGGGATAGTAGTTGGGCGTTTGCTACAGCCGGAAAGAGCGGGAGATCTCAAGAGCATCACGAAGGTTTTGTCGCCTCTGCCAGTAGCTACAACTGAAAGTTTGAAGTTAATTGACTCGATTTCTCATCACTTTGCCTGTAATCCATGGGATGTAATTCGCTCTGCAATTCCACCTCGAGTCGCATCTGTTGACAAGAATGTTTCATGTGGCGTTCCAGACCCACAAGGGAGCTGTAAGAAGTCAACAAACTTTCAAACTCTCGCACCATTTATCCAGGCTCATGAGCAAATAGTTCCGTTGGTCAAAGAGAATCAGTTGGTTGGCTCTGTATTGATCATTGCACCAGATGAAAAAGATGTAGATCTGATCATTGCCGCACTTGAAACAGCATCTATTGAGGTTCTCAAACTAACTGCTGCCATGCCTCGAGAAGAGCGTTATCGAAACTATCTGCAAGCGATTCATGGACCAAATAGCATCGTCGTTGGTACCCGAAGTGCGATTTTCGCACCAGTAAAAAATTTAGCGACCATCATTATTCACAAGGAATCATCGTATGATCACTACGAACTACGCTCACCTGGTTGGAATTCTAGATCTATCGCTCTTATGCGTGCGAAAGCAGAATCTTTGAATTTGATATTAACCGGGTTTTCTCCCTCCATAGAAGTCGCTCAGCTAATCGATGACAGGGAAGTGAAGTATCAAAATTCTAAGCGGTCAGTCAATGTCAAAGCATTCAATCCCAGTGAAGGTGCATTGCTGCCAGGACGAATATTCTCTGAGGTAAAGAAGGCGCTGAATAATGGACCGGTCTTGTTCATCGCCCCACGAAAAGGCTACGGAAATGCTTTGCTGTGTGCTCATTGTCGTAACGTAGCTTCATGTGATTGTGGTGGTCGTTTAAGTGTTTCGGCAAAAAACAAAGCCCCTTCTTGTGTTCATTGCGGTAAATCATTTAATGAATGGAAGTGTTCGTTTTGTAATCGGGATAAACAGTATCTTGCTGGTCGTGGGATCGAGCGGGCTGCTGAAGAAATATCTCGAGCTTTCCCTGGCTTTCCAGTCATAGTTTCTGCAGGTGAGGTTATTAAGGATCGAATAGAAAACAAGCCAGCCTTAGTACTCGCAACTGTTGGGGCTCAGCCGCAAGTGGATGGTGGCTATGCCGCAGTTGTAATTTTGGATGGAATTCGCTTCTTCTCACATACCGACTTACGAACGCAAGAACGCGCCCGTGAGCTATTTTTAGAATCTTCCTCGCTGATTTCTGCTAATGGCACAGTTCTTTTAGTTATAGATGATTCGCATCCCATTGTGTCGGCAATTGCACGATGGAATATAGCGCCGCTTTTAAAACGCGAATTGAGCGAACGTACTGAGCTACATCTTCCACCATCGGTCTTCTCGGTTGTTCTTGTGATGGACCAATCAATTGGAATGCAGATCTATAGTGGACTCAAAAAGGCCCTGGCCGAAGGCCGGATGCCTCCCTCTTCACATATCTATGGCCCCACTGAAATATCAAAGGGCCAGGTAAAGATAGTCATTCATGCAGATAAGAATGATTCACAAGCTTTGACCGTAGTTGTTCATGAACTTCAGCGACGCAGAAGCATTGCAAACAAGGATCTTTTCATGCTTAGAGTTGAACCATATTCACTGTGATCAATTGATAGACTCAGCCCATGTCTATTCAAGAAATTCGATTCTTCGGAGATCCGGTACTTACAACTCCGGCAGCCTTGGTAGTCGATTTCGATAAAGAATTGCGTGTACTAGTACAAGATTTAACAGACACAATGATTGACGCCCCTGGTGCCGGCCTAGCTGCTCCTCAAATAGGTGTCCCGCTGCGTGTGTTTGTTTGGGATGTAGACGAAGAGTTAGGTCACTTAATAAATCCTGTCTTGACGTTGAGCGAAGAAATGCAAGAGGGCGAAGAAGGTTGCCTGTCTTTTCCAGAAATTCGATATGAAACACCTCGAGCTATGAGAGCTGTTGCAAAGGGTTTCAACATGTACGGAGAACCAATCACAGTGGAAGGTTCTGAGTTTTTAGCACGTGCCTTGCAACACGAAACTGACCACTTGGATGGGATCTTGTTCATCGACAAGCTGTTACCCGGGGATCGCAAACTAGCCATGAAGGAAATTCGCGAGTCAGAGTGGTTCAATCTGGCAGCAGAACAAGGTCGTTCAATTCAGGTGAAGGATTCTCCACATACAATTTTCGGACGGATTTCTTAGTGCGTATTGGAGTAGCTGCTACTCCGGATGTGGCGATACCGACCTTAAATTGGTTATTGCATTCCGAACATGAAGTCGCATTGATTATCACACAACCCGATCGACCTGCCGGCCGGGGTCGTAAGCTTCAGCAATCGATCGTTGGTGATTGGGCGAGCGAACATCAGATACCAGTTGTAAAACCCGACACACCAAATGATTTGATCGGAAGAATCGAGGAATTGGATTTAGTTCTCACCATTGGTTATGGAGTATTGCTTCCGGAAAAGATTCTGGATCTGCCAAAAAATGGTTTTCTCAATCTACATTTCTCGATTCTGCCTGCCTACAGGGGTGCCGCACCTGCTCAGAGAGCGCTACACAATGGAGAAACTGTTACTGGTGTTTCGGTATTCCAATTGGATAAAGGCATGGACACCGGACCTATATTTGCCCAAGCATCTATAGATATCGATCCTTCTTGGAGAAGCTTTGAATTGCTAAACCATCTCGCCGATCTGGGTCCTGAAGTTGTCAATCAGGCCTTTACGATGATTGAAAATGGCACCAGCGCTTTGGCCCAGGTAGGTGTGCCATCTATGGCGCCAAAGATTGATAAAGCGGAGGCACGCATAGATTTTACGAGAGATGCAACCTACATTTCCAACTGCATCCGTGCTTTTACTTACGAGCCTGGGGCATGGACATTGTGGAAGGGTGAGCCTTTCAAGATTTGCGCGGCGGGGATTGTTGATGCGCACATTGCTAGTGTGGGCGAGATATCTGTAAGGGATAAATCTGTTTTTGTTTCAACGGGATCTGGTGCATTGCAGTTGCTACGTGTCATACCAGCAGGAAAAAAAGAAATGGACGCGATTGATTGGGCGCGCGGGGCACGCTTGAATAGTGGTGAGATCTTTGGTTGAGGCGCGTCGCAATACCTTCAAATCGCCGAAACCCGATGCACCACGATTGCTCGCATTTGATTTACTCACAGAAGTCAATCGAAATGAAGGATATTCGAATTTACTTCTCCCGCAAGCGTTAAACGCGAGCAAACTTGAGGACCGTGATCGTTCGCTGGTCACAGAGCTTCTGTACGGCACGATACGAATGCAAGGCAAGCATGATTGGGTTTTAGCTCAAATCAGTGATCGCCCCTGGTCTGAAGTAGATCCTGGAATTGTTGATATCTGTCGGTTAGGTGTGCACCAAATTCATGAAATGCGCATTCCGGATCATGCTGCTGTGGCCGCAACAGTAGAGGTTGCTCGCAAACGCATTGGAGAATCTAAAGCTAGTTTTGTGAACGCTCTGTTGCGAAACGTTACACGTACATCGATTGATGATTGGTTCGCACCGTTACACACTGTTACTGATCCTGTAGAACGTCTCTCCATCACTTATTCACACCCAGAGTGGATTGTCTCTGCTTATTACGATCTATTGAAAGATTGGACTGAAGTCGAAGCAGCGCTGAAGATAAATAATGAAGCTGCCACGCCGACCTTAGTATCTTGGCCAGGTTTATCCAGCCAGCAAGACCTGCTAAACATAGGAGGAGAACCAACGGAATTTTCTCCCTACGGCGCACATTGGAAAGGTAATCCAGGTGCTCTTGATTTGATCAAAGCAAGAAAAATTGGTGTTCAAGATGAGGGTTCACAATTAGTTGCACAGGTTTTTTCGAAGGTTGCGACAGGTGCCAGCTGGTTAGATCTATGTGCGGGTCCTGGCGGAAAAGCCGCGCTGTTGTCTGGTATCGCTAGAGAACGAGGAATCACATTTACCGCCAATGAGATATCAAATGCGCGTGCTGAACTTGTGAAACAGGCAGTACATGGGGATCGTGTTCTCGTTTCGGACGGACGCACAATTGGTGCGAAAGATGAAAAGTTTGACGCAATTTTGATTGATGCTCCTTGCACAGGGTTAGGCGCACTTCGTCGACGCCCAGAAGTTCGTTGGCGACGGACACTGCAGGATCTCCGAGCCTTAACACAATTGCAGCGAGAGCTTGTTGACTCAGCTATTCAAGCGCTCAATCCTGGTGGCGTTCTAGGATACGCAACATGTTCACCTCATCTGGCTGAAACAAGTATTCAAATGGCAGACATCAAGAAGAAGCATTCGGATATGCAACAGATCGTTGTCGATGAATTCCTTCCAGAATCTTTACATGAAGCCACGCGAGATGGAGCGATGTCCTTGTGGACTCATAAACACGGTACTGATGCGATGTACTTAGCCCTGTTCCGAAAGAACATTGGTTAAGATTCACACATGAGTCGAGAAATTCGAATAACTCCCAGTATTTTGAATGCAGATTTTTCTCAGTTAGATCAGGAAATCAAACGAATCGCAGCGGTTTCGGATCTGCTTCACTTAGATGTAATGGACGATGTATTCGTCCCCAATTTCACTTTCGATTTCGATGCGGCATCGGCAATCATTAAGAGTTCGGTTATGCCAGTTGATGCGCATCTCATGGTTGCGAATGTGGATGAAATAGCGGTCCAATATGCTGAAATTGGATGTGCTTCGGTCACGATTCACGCAGAAGCCACGAAGGATATTCCTCAAACGCTGAAAAACATCCGTAGAGCTGGGTCGCGCTCCAGTCTTGGCATCAAACCAAATACTGATATTTCTGAATATGAATCTGTAATTGATGATGTCGACATGTTCCTGATCATGACGGTAGAGCCAGGATTTGGTGGGCAGAGCTTTATGGAAAACATGATGGACAAGGTTCGCCGCACACGAAAACTGATTGGGGATAGACCTATCTGGCTTCAAGTAGATGGTGGAATCTCTATGAAAACCATCGAATTCGCCTTGGATGCTGGCGCCGATACATTTGTCGTCGGTAGTGCGGTCTTTAACGCTCCTGATCCTGCTGCGATGGTCGTCTCATTACGTAATTTTGCAACTACCCACGGGAGCAAGTAACTCTCTAGTAAACTCTCGCTATGAAAACCTTTGACAGTTTGTGGGCAGAGTTGAGCGAGATAGCCGTGAAGCGCCCAGAGGGTTCAGGCACGGTTGCAGCACTCGATGCTGGAATCCACAGTATTGGTAAGAAAATCCTTGAGGAAGCCGGTGAGGTATGGCTTGCTGCCGAACATGAATCGGATGAAGCGTTAGCTGAGGAAATAAGCCAACTGATCTATCACCTGCAAACTTTGATGCTTGCACGTGGGCTATCAATCAACGATGTCTACAAGTTTCTTTAGGAGAAAATAATGTTGAGAATAGCCGTCCCCAATAAAGGTTCATTGTCTGAAAGTTCTATGCAAATATTAAAGGAAGCGGGTTATCGCCAGCGCACTGACACTCGCGATCTTGTTCTAATTGATAACGACAACAGTGTTGAGTTTTATTACTTACGCCCACGTGATATCGCCGTTTACGTGGGATCGGGCGAGCTCGAAGCCGGTATCACTGGCCGAGATCTTCTTATAGATTCCGCCGCAGACGCAGATGAGATTTTGTCTTTAGATTTTGGGGCATCAACCTTTCGCTTTGCTGGTCCAACCGATACCAATTGGTCGGTCCAAGATATCGCTGGCAAGCGAGTGGCAACGGCTTATCCAGGTTTGGTTGAACATTCACTGTCTGCGCTAGGAATCAAGGCACAGATCGTTCGACTTGATGGTGCTGTTGAAAGCAGTGTGCGTTTAGGGGTTGCAGATGTCATCGCTGATGTTGTCAGTACCGGCAATACTTTACGTCAAGCTGGATTGAAAATATTTGGCGACCCGATCCTAACAAGCGAAGCTGTTGTAATTGCTCGAAAAAATACAGCCGTTCCTGCAGAATTAGAGATATTGATTCGTCGCTTACAAGGTGTAGTCACAGCACGCCGTTATGTATTGCTTGATTACGACATCCCGAAAGAGCTAGTCGAGAAGGCATGTGCGATAACACCTGGTCTGGAATCTCCAACAATTTCTCCTTTGCAAAAGCAGGATTGGGTTGCCGTTCGCGCCATGGTTTTGCGTAAGGAAACAAATCAGGTGATGGATGAATTGTGGGCGATTGGTGCTCGTGGAATTCTGGTAACTGATATCCACGCTTGTCGACTGTAGCTCTACTGTAGGCCAATCAGATCTAAAACTGTACGTAAAGAAGGTTCGTTGATCGCGCAATCTGCTGCCTCAACGACTATCGGTTTTGCATTAAATGCGATGCTCAATCCTGCAATCGCCATCATGTCTAAATCATTAGCCCCATCTCCTATGGCCACTGTGTTCTCTAGCTCGACTGCACTGGCGGTGGAAAACTCTTGCAAAGCCGCACCCTTAGCAGCACGATCAACGATCGGCCCAAGCAATTGCCCGGTGAGGAACCCATCTAGGATTTCCAATTTATTTGCTTTGTAATACTTGATTGATAGCGCACGAATCATAGGATCGATGATGTCTATGAAACCTCCCGAAACCAAAGCAACGCTGTGACCTTTTGCATGCAGGGTATTTACTAAATCCTGAGCTCCGTCTGTCAACGTGATTTCCTGCTGAACCTGAGTGAGTGCAGATTCTGGCAATCCCTTAAGCAGTGATACACGGGCACGCAGGCTTTGTTCGAAATCCATTTCGCCCCGCATAGCCGAGCCTGTGATCTCTGAAACTTTCTCTAACACCCCAGCTTTGGCTGCGAGCAGTTCGATCGCTTCCTGCTGGATGAATGTGGAATCGACATCAAACTGAACTAGTCTCTTTACAAAAACCACTTAACTATCCTTCGCTTAAGGAAATTGTTGTTGAATCCTCAAATGATAATGAACTCAGAACCGATTCAACCATCTCTTTTGAAACCCTAGAGATAGTAATTTCAATAGAAACAGGAGCATCTGATGTTCTTGCGAAGCGTTCAATATTTGCTCCGAAATGTGCCAGGCTTTGCGTGACTGAAGCCAAAGCCTTCGGATGAAGTTTGGGAGAAGTAATTAGGATCTTGAGTAACCCCTGTGCCACAAGAGGGATTTCAGATTTTCCAAATAGGGTTGCAATATCCACATCCAGTTCGGCGGCGCATGTGTTGAGATCTTCTTCGATTGCGCTCTGGTGTGCAGGATTAGCGCCCAGCAGAACTGTCAAAATTAAGCGATTGTTGTTGATCACCTGTTCCACATCGATCACATGTACTGCAAAGGGAGCTAGGGTTTCAAAAAGTGCTGCCGCGATGCCAGGCTTATCAACGCCCGTTAGCAGGATTAATCCGGTGAACTGCTCTGTCTGTGCGCTATTTTCTGTCATAAGAAGGCAAGGTTATCGTGAATCACTGCACTTAAAGGTGAGGCTTTAACCCCTGTTCGCTCACACAACCACTATCTTTTGCATCTATGAGTACCACGGTTTTGAGCCTTAGTGATGTCTTAGTTCGCAGAGGCGATCGAGTCATCTTGGGGCCAATTAACTTCCAGATTACGCAAGGGGAACGTTGGGTCGTATTAGGCCCGAACGGTGCTGGTAAATCAACACTCTTGCAGATTCTTGCAACAAAAATGTTTCCAACCCAAGGCGTTGTTCGTGTGTTAGATAAGCAAATGGGATCCATAGATCTTTTCGAATTGCGGACTCGCATTGGAATCTGCGGATCAGTAATCGCCGAAGACATTCCATATGATGAAACAGTTAAAGATGTCGTACTTACCGCGGCATATGCAATCGTCGGGCGTTGGAATGAAAATTATGATCTTTGGGATGAATCTCGTGCCATGGCTTTGTTAACTACATTTGGAGTCCGAGAGCTCGGTGAGCGACTGTATGGAACTCTCAGCGAAGGTGAGAAGAAGCGGGTTCAAATCGCTCGTGCTCTCATGACAGATCCCGAACTTTTGCTCTTGGATGAGCCAGCTGCTGGGTTGGATCTTGGTGGACGCGAAGATCTCCTTCATCGTTTTGCTAATTTTTCAGCCGATCCTGCCGCTCCGGCAACAATTCTTGTCACACACCACATAGAAGAAATTCCCGTCGGAAGCACGCACGCTATTTTGCTCAAGGACGGAGTTATCGCCGTTTCGGGTCCTATTGATCAGGTCATCACCTCGGATCATGTCTCTGCTGTCTTTGGCACGTCAATCACGGTCACACCAGAATCTGGTCGCTTCTTTGCCCGCGCAACTGTTTAACCAATTACATCCTGACTGGAAAGATGTTTTAAATCCATACTCTGGTTCTATTGAACGAATAGAACAGGGGCTAGTTGGCCGAAATATTTCACCTGAGTTTCACAATGTTTTCAGGTCATTAGGACAAGCCATTGGATCAACGAAGGTGGTTATCTTCGGGCAAGATCCATATCCAACCAAAGGTCATGCCGATGGCCTAGCTTTTTCAGTAGACAATAGTGTTTCGCCACTGCCTGCATCTCTTCGCAATATTTATAGGGAGTTATTGAGTGATTGCGCAATAAGTAGAGATCGTGGTGATTTGTCTGATTGGTTTGATCAGGGAGTGATGTTGATCAATCGCATTTTGACAACCGATTCAGGTTCTTCGCTCACACACTCAGATCTTGGATGGAATGAAATAACTGATTCTGTTGCGCGAGAGCTTGGAGATCGACAGGTGGTAGCAATTCTGTGGGGAAAGACGGCGGGGGAGTTATCGGACTATTTTCCAGAAGGTTACCGAATCCAATCAGCGCACCCAAGTCCCTTATCTGCCTATCGAGGCTTCTTTGGATCCAGACCATTTTCTCGTTGCAACAATATTTTAAAAGCCCACGGAAAGACACCCATTCAGTGGTAACCCTGGTTTGTTACAAGAAAAAGGCCCCCGGTTTCCCGAGGGCCTTTCGCTTTAAAACTTTCTAGCCGATCCAAGCATTGATTGGAGAGGACAAGAAGTAGATCACAAATAGTCCTGAGACTAGAAGCAGAAGTGGATGAACTTCCTTTCCACGACCCTGTACTAGGCGAATCACTACGTGAGTAATGAAACCAGCACCAATACCTACTGAGATGTTGTAAGTAAATGGCATCAAGATGATTGTCAAGAATGCAGGAATTCCTATTCCAAGATCATCCCAATCAATATTCTTGATTTGTGACATCATCAGGAATCCAACGATGATCAATGCAGGTGTGGCTGCCTCATAAGGAATGATTGCAACCAAGGGCGCTAAGAACGTTGTCAACAAGAATGCAATTCCTGTAACGATTGAAGCAAGGCCTGTGCGTGCGCCTTCTCCCACGCCAGCTGCGGATTCGATGTAGCTAGTATTTGAAGAAATACCAGCGGCACCACCTGCGGCTGCTGCTACAGAGTCGACCAACAAGATCTTCTGGATGTTGTCAACATTGCCATCTTTGTCTGCAAGTCCAGATTCATGTCCAATAGCTGTAACTGTACCGACAGTATCGAAGAAGTCAGAGAGCAGAAGGGTAAATAGAAGAAGTATCGCTGCAATTAAAGAGACATTATCCAGAGTGAAAGCACCAAAGAGATCAAACTGCCCGGTGAAATCAAACTTAGGAACAGCAACGATATCTGTTGGAACTGCAGGAATACCTAGCTGCCAACCGCCATCAACGATGGTTGGTGGATTTCCTGGAGTGAAATTAGGCTTGATGTTAAACGCCTGCTGTATACCGATCGCTAATGCAGTTGCTGAAGCGATTCCAATAAGAATCGCTCCCTTAACCTTGCGAACCATCAAAGCCATGATAAGAAGAGTTCCGAATACGAATACAACTGTTGGCCAGCCAACGAGATTTCCGTTAACTCCTAGACCCACTGGGACAGGGCCAGCAGCGGTACGTCGAACGAAACCTGCGTCAACTAATCCAATAAGTGCAATAAACAGACCGATTCCAACAGAGATGGCAATCTTGATCTGTGCCGGAACTGCCTTGAACACTGCAACTCGGAATCCGGTCAACACTAGAATAAGAATAATCAGACCTTCCAGAACAACGAGGCCCATTGCAGCGGCCCATGTCATCTGTGAAGCGATTCCGACTGCTACGAATGTGTTAAGTCCCAAACCAGTCGCAAGTGCAAGCGGATAGTTCGCAACAGAACCCATCAAGATAGTCAGCACACCTGCAACGAGTGCGGTTGTAGCCGCGACCATCGCTGGAGCTGGAGCATCACCTCCGAAGAGGAATTGACCATTTGCATCTGGCGAATACGCCAAGATGATCGGATTGAGCGCCACGATGTATGCCATCGTGAAGAAGGTTACTAATCCGCCTCGAACTTCTTGGGCGATTGAAGAGCCACGTTCTGAGATTTTAAAATATGAGTCCAGCATGAATGATGCCTTTCTAATTTTGTTATCGGGGGTGTTTGCGACCCCGTGTGCGAAAGGGCGCACAGCCCTGGGAAGATGAGACGATCCTATGGGCTACTTAGAGGTAACTCGGGAAACGACTCCCAGGGAAATGGCTATTGATTGCCCAATTAGGGTCGCAAACAGGAGCGTTCCGAGGCCAACTGTTCCTCCGAGAAGCCAACCAGCAATCAAAACCGTGCCCTCGATACCCAATCGAACCCGACCGATGCGCACACCAGATTTGTGGTGAAGCGCGGTCATCAAGCCGTCGCGAGGACCTGGTCCCAAACCACACGTTATGTACAAGCTAGAGCCAATGCCGACCATTGCGATACCCACTAAGCAGTAAACAATTCCAACGGAATAAGAACTTTGCTGTGGAAAAATAGTGACACCAACTTGAATGGCTATTGCGATCAGTGCGATGTTTGACAGAGTACCGAAACCAGGCTTTTCTTTTAGTGGAATCCAAAGCAGTAAGACAAGCGTGCTAATCCCGAAGGTCGCCCAACCCATCGTTATATCTAAACGATTAGAAATACCTTGCGCTAAAACAGACCATGGGGCGTTTCCGATTTCACTCTGGATCAATAACGAATCACCCAATCCAAAAACAAACAAACCAAAAAAGAGAACTACCGTTCGAAGCGGTGCAAGATCCCAGCGAGAACTTGCAGTCCATGGTGCGTGTGGAACCGTCTTGTGCGGACGCAAGAATTCTAAAAATGGATTAGACATTGCATGAGTATAATCAGAATATGTTTCCTGGCGCAGGCACCCTCATTAACGTTATAACGATTGTTTCAGGAGCCTCACTTGGAGTACTAGTGGGCAATCGAATGAATTCTCGCACGAGAACTTTGCTCACCGATGTTCTTGGTTTAGTCACCCTAGTAGGAGCTGGATCGGCATTGATTCCATTGTGGTCAGATCGTTACATTCAAGCACTTCCTAAAGGGTGGACGTTGCTGGTTGTTCTTGGTTCACTTTTGATTGGTGGATTAATTGGTTCTGCACTCAAACTTGAGGATCGCTTAGACAAATTAGGAGAAACTCTTCGCATTAAATTCAAGGCTTCTAGTGATTCACCATTTGTTGAGGGTTTCGTTGCTGCCTCATTACTGTTTGCTATCGGACCATTGGCAATCTTAGGAAGCATTAGCGATGGAATGGGTACTGGCATAGACCAGTTGATTTTGAAGAGTACTTTGGACTTTTTCGCAGCAATGGCTTTTGCTACCTCTTTGGGGTGGGGAGTTGCTGTTTCGGCAATTCCAGTCGGAATTTATCAAGCTGTGTGGACTGTTATCGGTTTCGGTTTAGGCGAAATACTTGCTGGCTATCAAGTCGATGCGATGACAATTGTTGGTGGACTAATGCTTCTTTGCATCTCGCTCAGATTGTTGAATATTAAGAATGTGGCAGTCGGCAATCTTTTGCCAGCTTTAGCTATTGCGCCATTACTGGCATTGGTGGTTCATTCTCTATAGGAGAGATGTACTTACTCCTTAAAGGGCAAGGGAATTGATGAGGTGTGCGCCGCACCCGAAACACGGGCAGTCACTTGTCGCATGTGGTGCCTGCGACACAAAACTTCGTAGGCTACTTTCGCACCTGTTGAGACATCTCCAACTACTACCTGTTCACCCTCCACAACCATCACGCCGCCAACTGTTCGGGCATTATGCGTAGCACGTGAACCGCACCAGCACAAAGCTTCGACCTGCAGAGTATTGACTCGATCTGCCAACTCAACTAAACGGGCAGATCCTGGGAACAATTTTGTGCGAAAGTCAGCCAAAATTCCGAAGGCATACACATCAATACTTAAACCATCAACAATCCGCGCTAGTTGTTCGATTTGATTGCTTTCATAAAATTGCGCCTCATCGCAAATAATGTAATCAATCCTTTCGCCCATTGATAACTGGTCTACTACTAGCTTATGTAAATCCATTGAAGGAATAACTTCTATTGCGGGGCTAGATAAACCAAGGCGACTAGAAATGACTCCGGTACCAGCACGATCATTATTTGTGAAAATTAATCCGGTACGCCCGCGACTTTGGTGGTTATGTGCAGTTTGTAGAGCAAGCGTGGATTTACCACTATCCATAGTTCCGCAGTAGTAGATCAGCTCAGCCATGTCGGTATCTTGCCATAACGATTACTTATAATCTCGATGACAGTGCTATCGACAGTTCTTCGGTAAGTCGCAGCGCCATGTCAACAGAGATATGGCTTCTATCCCGGTATGCAACTATGTTTCCGATAACAACTGGACAAGTTTCTTTGCACAGCCACGATGTTGGGTTTACGAATAAGAAGTCAGAGCTCTTCCACTCCGGACTTTTCTTGACCTTTGAACACTCTAAAATACTTTTCTTGGCCAAGCATTCCGGAACGTTAACCATTGGAGTGGGAGTGTCGCCAATATAGATAAGGCGAGACTCAACATCTTGTAACTCGGTACGTAAACTCGATAACCCGCTTTTCCACCACAATTCTGGATTTGCCACATCAGATGGTGGCGTGAAATGCTGAAAACCACTCATAATAACCGCAGCTGGTGAAATCTCTTTAATCCTTTTTAGGATTAATTGACGCCATTTCTTACATTCCGCGTCTTTGAAGCCCCCTTTGTCGGGTAACTTAACATTGGCGGCAGGGCAAGCGGACTTGGTAAAACTAAACAATTGATATCCATTGGATTTTGCAAAATTGTCTAAGGCGGGAAACCACTGTGCTGCATGCGAGTCACCGAAGAGAACTAAACTTTTCTCGGCTTCTTTATCACCGTATAAGCATTGTGGCGATTGCACTTGACCATGTGTTATGTGACATTTATCAGCATTGATCAAAGGTTTACGAATAGTTTTTTCGTAATCAAAAGAAAAGTAGGAGTTTTGAACAGTTATCTGCGAATTGTTTGTCGATGATATAAATAGTGAAATCGCACCTGCAATTAAGACGGACAGAAGTAGAAGTAGAGCTGTGCGAAATTGGCTAAGAGCCATACTTCGCATTGGGTTTTCAATGTACTTAGTTGTCCAATGCGCGCACGCGATAGTTAGAACAACACAGAGTAGCAACTCTGGAAAATTGAGTTCACGCCCTAAGTAGAGTACTGGTACGACCAAAATCGGCCAGTGCCACAGGTAGGTTGAGTAGGAGATGTTGCCGAGCCAAACAGCGAGCTTCGAGCTAAACATGTGCTCCAAAAAGGATGGCCACGAATTGATACTCAGCAATAACAGGCCGGTGCCAAGAACGGGAAGCAAAGCCTTATAACCAGGGAAACGATCCTGATTGTCCAAATTGAACGAGGAAAAGAGAAGTAGCGCTACTCCGAGATATGGAATAAATCTTTTTGAAAAAGATGAAAACTCAGTCCTGTAAATAAATAACAGGGCACCGGCCGCTAATTCCCACGCACGAGTAGGTAGCGAATAGAAGGCCCACACAGGATAGAGATATGTGCAAACTATCGAGGTAACAAATGAACCAACCCCTATAAGTAATACACCTTTTCTAATTCCTAACAATTTAATCTTGTAGAACAGCACCAGCAAGAATGGCCAAACGAGATAAAACTGTTCCTCGACCGCCAGCGACCAATAATGTAGAAATACTGAGGGTTGTGCATCTAGATTTTGGTAATCATTGTCCCAATAGGCGAAGAGAAAGTTCGAAACGTATGTATTTGCTACTAAAAATTCTTTTGCGAGTTGTGTTCGCAGTGAAGGGGCAATGGCAAAAAAGGTGAAAACAACAGTGACTAAGGCAATAAAGAAAGACGCAGGCAGAAGTCGCAAGATCCGACGCTTGTAGAAAGCCCTGAAATTAAATCGGGTTTCCTGCTCGACTTCTCTGACGATTAATCCTGTAATCAGGAATCCAGAGATCACGTAAAAAACGTCGACGCCTATATATCCGCCATCAATGAATCCTGCGTGGTAAAAAACAACTAGTAATGCAGCGAGCGCTCGAAGACCTTGTATCTGGGGTAGACGCACGTTTAAGAAACTACCAGGGAGGAAATAGGGATATTTGGATACTTTTTGGAAAGTATTGCTCTGCCTTGAAGACCATCAATTTCTAGTAGCGCCAATACATGAACAACTTCAGCGCCTAAACGATGCATTAATTCAATACCAGCGCCAATAGTTCCGCCAGTAGCTAAAACATCATCGATGAGTAATACCTTCGTTCCTTTTGCAATGGCGTCGATATGTACTTCTAAGGTGTCGGTTCCGTATTCAAGACCATACGATTCCGAAATCGTCGTATGGGGGAGTTTGCCAGCCTTACGAATCGGTACGAACCCACTATGAAGTTGATTTGCCACAGCTGAAGCAAAAATAAACCCGCGTGCTTCGATTCCTGCAATTACCATTGACGAATCGGCATAGCTTGCGAAATTTTCAGTCACGGCGATGAATGCTTCACCGTTAGCTAGTAAAGGGGTGATGTCTTGAAACCTAATGCCCGCTTTTGGGTAGTCAGGTATTTCGCGGATGAGCGACAAAGCATCATCAAGATTCATGTGTCCGAGAGGGGACTTGAACCCCTAATCCCTTGCGGGAACTAACACCTCAAGCTAGCGCGTCTGCCAATTCCGCCACCCGGACTAAGTGTTCGGCAAGAATAGCAATTGGGTGCGAGAATAGCGAAATGACCACTACGACACACTCACAACTTGAACTTGAAGCAATACGTATCTGCCAAGAGCTAATCAGAATTCCTAGCGTAAATTTTGGTGAAGGAAAAGGCGACGAGAAAGATGTCGCCGCCCACGTTGTTGCCTTGTTAAATGAGGTTGGTATTGAGTCTCAAACTTACGAATCTGCACCAGGTCGCTGCAATGTCATTGCTCGAATCAAAGGTTCTAATCCTAATCGTCCAGGTTTAGTTGTACATGGTCACCTTGATGTTGTTCCGGCTAATGCTGCCGATTGGTCTGTCGATCCATTTTCTGGAGAAATCAAAGACGGTTTCATCTGGGGGCGCGGAGCAGTTGATATGAAAAACATGGACGCGATGATTATTGCAACCGTTCGCGATTGGGCACGCACCGGATATGTTCCAGAGCGCGACATTGTTCTAGCTTTTTTTGCAGATGAAGAAGCAGGAAGTAATTTCGGTTCACATTACATGGTGAAAAATCACCCTGAAGTTTTTGAGGGTTGTACTGAAGCGGTGTCAGAAGTCGGTGGATTCTCAGTCACTGTTGCTGGCGGAAAGCGTTTGTATCTCATCGAAACAGCAGAAAAAGGGATCCATTGGATGCGACTTATCGCCGATGGTCGCGCGGGACATGGTTCCATGATGAATGGAGAAAACGCGGTAACACGTTTGACTGAAGCGGTTGCAAAAATAGGTCAGTTTGAATGGCCACAGCGATACAGCAAAACAGTCAAGGCTTTTTTTCAACGTATCGCTGAAGCAACTGGAAAACCTTACAACGAGGAAGATTTGCGGCCTTTGCTGAAGGAGATTGGATTTGCTGCAACCATGATCGGGGCAACGCTGCAGAACACAGCTAACCCAACAATGCTGGAAGCTGGATATAAAGCAAATGTGATCCCTGGTTCAGCTAGTGCAGTAATTGATGGACGTTTCATTCCAGGTTTCGAAGATGAACTAAACGAGACCATAAAGTCGTTGATTGGCGAGCACGTTACGGTTGAAACAATCACTCGTGACAAAGCCCTCGAAGTACCTTTCGAGGGTGATCTCGTTGAAGCGATGTGTAACGCTCTAATCAAAGAGGACGCAGTTGCGATACCTGTTCCATATGTTATGAGTGGCGGAACAGATAATAAAGCTTTGGCCGATCTTGGAATTATTGGTTATGGATTCTCACCATTGAAATTGGACGCAGATTTTGATTTCATGGCAATGTTTCATGGAGTAGATGAACGTGTGCCGGTCGAAGGCTTAACTTTTGGAACTCGCGTTTTGAAAGAATTTTTAGAAAACGCTTAAGCGCTTACATCATTTAATGCACTTCGGACTATCTCTGGCAGGGCTATCTCTTCGCTCTTGAGTACTCCTCGTAGTTGTGCACCAGTACGAGCCCCGATTAGTGCTGTTGTAACACCTGGTGCATCGCGTACCCATGCGAGAGCAACTTCTAGTGGTGAATACCCCAAACCTTCTGCAGCTACCACAACAGCTTCAACAATACGTATGGATCGATTGTCCAGATATGGTTCGATGTGCTTAGCAAAGTGCGGAGCAGCACCACGGGAATCACTTGGTACACCCTTGCGATATTTACCCGTCAGAACTCCACGAGCTAATGGAGCCCACGCTAAAAATCCCAATCCACATTCTTGAGCTGCATCTAAAACTTCTGACTCAACGGTTCGATTTAGTAGCGAGTATTCACTTTGCACCGTTGTAAGCGGAGCTTTCATTGAGTTTGATTGCTGCTTTGTTGCAGCGCGAGCGATCTGCCAACCAGAGTAATTACTGATGCCGACGTATCGGGCTCTTCCAGTTGTGTAGGCATAATCCAGCGCGGACAATGTGTCATCCAACGGCGTCGAATCGTCCCAAGCATGAATCTGCCATACATCGACGAAATCAGTCCCAAGACGCAAAAGAGAGCGATCTAACTCTGCAATCAATGAGTGCCTAGTTGCATCAATCTTTCTAACGCCTTCTGCAATTCCGATTCCAGCCTTTGTAGCTAGAACGACTTCATCGCGGCTAAACAAGGTGCCAATAAGTCCACCGATTACCCGTTCACTGTCGCCATCACCATACGTTGAGGCGGTATCAATAAAATTTCCGCCCGCGTCTAAAAATGCACGGCATTGGTCCGCTGCCTCAATTTCATCTGTATCGCGACCCCAGGTCATCGTCCCTAAGCCCAAACGTGAGAGGGCTAGGCCACTCGAACCTGCTCTGCGTTTTTCCATGGGCCGACCCTAGCAATAGCAAGAGTGAAAAGCTGCGATAGCCTTTGATTTATGCGACTGGTTTTGATTAGACATGCACATTCCGAAGCAAATGCTGCCGGGATACTTTCAGGTCGATTACCTAATGTGCATCTCTCGGAAAAGGGTGTAGCGCAGTCAGAAAATTTGGCGGTGCGTTTAGGCAGTTTTCCTTTGTCCAGTCTTCGAATCAGTCCGATGGAGCGATGCTTTGAAACTATTTCACCATGGATAAATTCAGTTGTTCTTCCCAATTATCCTAAATTTCAACCAGAACTCGATCCAAACTTAACAGAAGTTGATTACGGTACTTGGAGTGGCAAGAAGTTGGCGATGCTCAGCAAGAACAAATTGTGGAAAATAATTCAGGACTCGCCAAGCCGAATGTACTTTCCAGATGGAGAAGGAATTGCACAGATGCAAGCACGTGCTATGACATCTGTCCATGAAGCTGTTTCTGCGAAAGGAAAGGGTTCGGCGGTAATCGTTAGTCATGGTGATGTCATAAAGTCCATAGTCGCCTCAGCTCTGGGAATGCATTTAGATGAGTTTCAAAGAATTGTTATTGACCCTGCCTCTGTCTCGATTATCGATTTTTCTACGACAAAACCAAGAACCTTATTATTTAATGATTCGCGATCAGTTGTAACCGAATTACTTGTCGAGCCGAAGCGCAGCAAAAATTTGCTTGGTGGCGGAGCAGGGCGATGAGACATCTCTTTACTCGCCCAGATCGTTTCGTCACCGGAACGGTTGGAGAACCGGGGGAGCGCGCTTTTTATCTGCAGCTTCGTACTTCATCACGATTATTTTCGGTAGCGGTTGAAAAAGCTCAAGTTCAAGCGATTGCTACTCGGCTAGATGTCATGATTGCCGAAATTCGCAAATCCAATCCTTTGACAACTATTGAAAAATTTCCGGTTGATGATGCGCCCTTGGAATCACCGGTAGATGCTGAGTTTCAGGTCGGCGCTATGTCATTGGTGTGGGACGAAGAAACATCTCTAATTTGCGTTGAATTGTACGAACTTGAAGATGATGAAGAGGATTCAGAGGGCGAAGTTGCTGAAATCAATTTAACTGTGGGAATGGCAGCTGCATTTTCGACGAGATCGAAGGCGGTAGTCAACGCTGGGCGGTTGCCGTGTCCTTTCTGTGGAATACCAATTGATCCGCGAGGTCACCTGTGTCCGAGGGCAAATGGTTACCGACGATAATTCCACAATCCTTATAAACGGTGACCTGACTGTTACGAGTCGTTTGGTTGATGCTTCAAATGCGACCTTGTATGCAACCGCCACCTTTAACGGTAGATCGATAACGTGTATCTACAAACCTATCGCCGGTGAGCGACCATTATGGGATTTCGCCGATGGCTGTCTCGCGCATCGAGAGTATGCGTCCTACCTAGTGAGTCACCACTTAGGTTTCAACTTGGTTCCGTTAACAATCCTGCGCGATGGCCCTTACGGGTTTGGGATGGTTCAACAATGGATTGATATTGATGAGAGCATTGATCTTGCTTCGTTCTTCAGTACTGATCATCCGCAATTGCGTTCTTTGGCTCTCTTTGATGCCATCATCAACAATACCGATCGCAAGATTGGTCATCTCTTACCCATAGATAATCAGAGACTATTCGGTTGCGATCACGGGGTCACCTTTCACCCAGAGGATAAATTACGCACAGTTCTTTGGCAGTGGGCTAATGAACCTTTTTCTGAAACAGAGATCTCTACTTTGGAAAGAGCCAAAACTGAGTTGACAGGCCAATTAGGAACCATGCTTTCCTCACTTTTAACGCAGATCGAAATTGAAGAGACTGTGCGCAGAGTTGCCAAGCTATTAGCTACGGGTACCTTCCCTATACCGAATCCGGACTGGCCAGCAGTTCCGTGGCCGGCATTCTGAATTACGAATACGATACCGTCATGAAATCCTGGAGTGATGTAACAATTCCATCTATTGACTCATCCTTTGTGTTTCCAGAATTGAAACTGACTAATTCTGCCTCTGGAGTTAAAGAGTTGATTAAGCGCAAGCCGCTTTATCGAATGTATGTTTGCGGGATAACTCCATACGATGCGACTCATCTTGGTCATGCAGCAACATATTTAACCTTCGACTTAATCAATCGCTATCTGCGCGCGAGTGGTTCAGAGGTGCGCTACGTACAAAACATCACCGATATCGATGACCCGCTATTGGAACGAGCGAAACGAGATGGAGTTGATTGGTCCGATCTTGCGCACCAACAAATTGATTTATTTCGCAGCGATATGGTCAACCTAAGAGTTATTCCTCCTGCAGATTACATAGGCGCAGTTGATGCGATCCCGTTGGTGACTGATGCTATTGAGTTGTTATCCACTAAGGGCAGTATCTATGCGGTAGATAAGGATTTGTACTTCAAGGTTCATGCTGACAAACACTTTGGCGAACGTTCTAATCTTTCCGAGCCAGAGATGATTCAAGTTTTTTCTGAACGTGGGGGAGACCCAACTCGTGTTGGTAAATCGGATCCACTCGACTGTTTGGTCTGGATGTCGCAAAGGCCCGATGAACCTGGTTGGCCCTCTATTCACGGCACAGGCCGACCGGGCTGGCACATTGAATGCACCGCGATCGCAATCAAATACTTAGCACCGGCGAGTGAGGATGAATCTTTGATCGACATCCAGGGTGGTGGATCAGACTTGATTTTTCCACATCACGAAATGTGCGCTGCCCAAGCTCAAGTTATCTCCGGAAAACCATTGGCCGAAACATATGTTCATGCTGGAATGATTGGTTTGCATGGCGAAAAAATGAGTAAGAGCAAAGGAAATTTAGTTTTTGTTTCAAAATTAGTCGCAGCTGGTCGAGATCCCATGGCCATTCGTTGGGCTCTCATGAAAGATCATTACCGTAAGGATCGTATGTGGACCGAGCAGTCATTGATCGAAGCAGAGAGAGAACTTTCCCAATTGCGCTCTGCGCTTAAGCACGATCAGGTCGCACCAACTTCGTCACTCGTTCAGACAATCGTTGACCATTTAGCTAATGATCTGGATACAACGGCGATAATCGACACTATAAACGAGTGGGTTGCTCTATCCCATTCGGGAAGCAAAGGTGGGGATGCACCTGCATTAACATCCGCCTTGGACGCATTGCTAGGGATTAAGCTCTAGCCTTCACTTTGTCTTCGTAAGTATCTTTCAAACTCTTTAGCAATCACATCACCAGATACATCCGGTAATTCCGCCGCGTCTTTGCTCTCTTCCAAAGCCTTAACGTACTCAGCTACATCAGAATCTTCAGCTGCTAATTCATTAACAGTTTTTTCCCATTCATCTGAATCTATCTGCAGAGAACCCAAAGGAATCGACACATCAAGAAAATCTTCTAGCGAATTAATCAGCGCGAGGGATGCTTTGGGAGACGGTGAATTAGAGGCGTAATGTGGGACTGCGGCCCATAGTGAAATAGCATCGATGCCGCGTCGCATGCACCCATCCTGAATGATTCCAAGAATTCCGGTTGGACCCTCGTACTTTGATACTGATACCCCAAGGCGATCAGCGATGTTTGGGTGTGCACCAGTGCCCGTCACAGTAATAGGTCGAGTGTGCGGAGAATCTGCGAGCAATGATCCAAGTGTGACGACCAGAGATACTTCTAAATCATCAGCTAAATCCAAAAGATCTGATGTAAATCTCTTCCACTTCATAGATGGTTCAACACCAGTGACTATCACGATGTCCCTTTTCATTTGGGGCACGACCAAACCGAAGACCTGCGTACCGGGCCAAGTAATACTTCTGATAGATGAATCATCAATAGTCACTTGCGGTCTATTTACTTGAAAGTCATAAAATTCTTCAGCATCTACATCGGCAATTAACTGCGGGACTACGTCATCATCCTTTTCCCGCCAAGCAGATAGCAGGTGCTCGATAGCACCCGATGCACCTTCGGCGGCATCATTCCAACCAGAAAAGGCAACGATCATGACTGGGTCGCGTAGCAGCGGTATGTTATGAATCTCCACGAATGCAACCTTACGGTAACCTTCGCCAGATGGACACGCCGAAAAAAGCTGCTGGATTACTACGGCGCACCCTCTCTGAACGGGTGGTCATTGCCGATGGGGCTATGGGCACCATGCTTCAAGCGGCAAATCCATCTCTTGAGGACTTCGAAAATCATGAAGGCTGTAACGAGATTCTTAACGTGAGCCGTCCCGACATTGTTCGATCAGTTCATAATGAATATCTCGCAGCAGGAGTAGATGCAATTGAGACCAATACCTTTGGCGCGAACTGGTCTAACTTGGCTGACTACGGGATAGAAGATCGAATCTACGAATTAGCATTTGCCGGCGGCACTATCGCCCGCCAAGCAGCCGATGCATTTTCTACATCCGACAAGCCTCGATTTGTTTTGGGTTCACTTGGACCGGGTACCAAATTACCGAGTCTTGGACACACTACATATGAAAACCTTAAAACCGCTTACTACACAGCGG
>DAISII010000001.1:221-7761 GCA_036822115.1 Candidatus Planktophila sp. | reverse complement strand
CACAGCGGCAAAAGGTTTGGCAGATTCGGGATGCGATGCTTTATTAGTCGAAACTTCACAGGATTTGTTGCAGGTCAAGGCTGCTGTCAATGGTTGTAGACAGGCGATTGTTGAAGCAGCACACGACATAGTCTTAATCGCTCAAGTTACAGTTGAAACCACCGGAACAATGCTGATGGGATCAGAAATCGGAGCAGCGCTTAATGCGCTCGAACCAATGGGTGTAGATCTCATAGGACTCAACTGCGCTACTGGGCCTGCAGAGATGTCAGAACACCTTCGCTATTTGAGTAAAAATGCAAAGATTGCGATTTCGGTTATGCCTAATGCTGGTTTGCCGCAGCTTGGACCGAATGGGGCGACATATCCATTAGAACCTGCTGAATTAGCAACGGCGCTCGATAGCTTTGTTACCGACTATGGAATTTCTTTGGTTGGTGGATGTTGTGGAACCACACCAGCACACCTAGCAGCAGTTGTTTCAAAACTTGAGAAACGAAAGATTTCACTACGAACACCAGCACTTGATCCAGGAGCCTCATCCCTGTATCAGTATGTGCCGTTTCGACAAGATAAAACGTATTTAGCTATTGGTGAGCGAACTAATGCCAATGGTTCTCGCGCATTTCGTGATGCTTTATTAGCCGAAGATTGGGAAAAGTGTGTAGAAATTGCACGCGACCAAATCCGAGATGGCGCACACATGTTGGATCTGTCCGTTGACTATGTCGGCCGTGATGGTGCAGCAGACATGAGTCAAATAGCATCACGATTTGCAACCGCCAGCACCTTACCTATTGTGTTGGACTCGACAGAGCCACATGTTTTAAAAGCGGGATTAGAGCACCTTGGTGGCCGCTGCGTTATTAACTCTGTCAATTATGAAGATGGCGATGGTCCAACATCGAGATTTGCAAAAATAATGCCGCTGGTCAAAGAACACGGGGCAAGCGTTGTTGCATTAACTATTGATGAAGAAGGTCAAGCGCGAGATGCTGAATGGAAGTTGCGTATCGCACGTCGTTTGATCCACGACTTACACGATAACTGGGACATGAATATCGGCGATATTTTGATCGATTGCCTGACTTTCCCAATAGCAACAGGACAGGAGGAAACCCGCAAAGACGGTATAGAAACCATCGAAGCAATCAAAAGACTCAAGTTTGAATTCCCAGAAGTTCAAACAACACTAGGTGTCAGCAATGTTTCCTTTGGTCTAAACCCCGCGGCTCGTGTTGTTCTCAACTCAGTTTTCCTACATGAATGCGTTCAAGCTGGACTTGATTCGGCGATTGTCCATCCCTCAAAGATCACTCCTATGGCACGAATCGATGAGCGACAAAAACAGGTTGCATTAGATCTCGTTTATGATCGCCGAGTTTTTGATGGTGATGAATGTACGTATGACCCTTTGCAAGAGTTCTTGCAAATGTTTGATGGGGTAGAGCTCGCGACGAGTAAAAATGCACGTGCCGAAGCGCTTGCCGCATTACCCTTGTTTGATCGCTTACAGCGTCGGATTATTGATGGCGAAAAAGTTGGTCTGGATGATGATCTAAAGGCAGCGATGGCTCAAGGCACGCCACCACTTGAGATCATCAACTCGCACCTGCTCGAAGGAATGAAGATCGTTGGAGAACTCTTTGGTAAAGGGGAAATGCAACTTCCTTTCGTTTTGCAAAGCGCCGAAGTGATGAAAACTGCGGTGGCTATGCTCGAACCATTTATGGAAAAAACTGGTGATGACGGACGCGGAACCATGCTCTTGGCAACTGTTCGCGGAGATGTTCATGACATCGGCAAAAACCTTGTAGATATTATTTTGACGAACAACGGATATCGGGTTGTTAATATAGGTATTAAACAAACCATCAACCAGATTATTGACGGCGCTATTGAAAGTAATGCTGACGCAATTGGTATGAGTGGCTTATTAGTTAAATCAACTGTGATTATGAAGGAAAACCTCGAAGAGCTAACTGCACGTGGATTAGATCAACGTTGGCCAATTGTTTTGGGTGGAGCCGCGCTTACTCGTGCCTATGTAGAACAGGATCTTGCAGCGATGTTTCCGGGCGAAGTTCGTTACGCACGAGATGCCTTCGAAGGTTTACGTTTGATGGATGCAATCATGGCTGTAAAGCGCGGGGAAGAGGGCGCAGCTTTGCCTGCACTACGCGAACGTCGTGTTGCAAACACCAGAATCAAGAGCGAAGAAGTTCCTATTGATACTCGTCGCAGCGATGTTGCCTCAGATAATTCGATTCCCAATCCGCCATTTTTTGGTTCACGCGTCATAAAAGGGATTCAGTTATCTGATTATGCAGGAATGCTTGATGAACGCGCACTATTTGTCGGTCAATGGGGGCTGAAAGGCAACCGTGGTGAATATGAAGCCATGGTGGAACAAGAAGGTCGCCCGCGTCTGCGTGCGCTTATCAATGAGGTTCAATCTAAAGGTTGGCTTAATGCCGCAGTTGTATATGGATATTTCCCTTGCTACAGCGAAGGTAATGATTTAGTAATTCTGCATCACGAAGGCGATGATAAAGGCACTGAACGAACACGCTTTACCTTTCCGCGTCAGAGTCGCGATCGTCGTCTTTGTATTAGTGATTTTTTTGCCTCTAAAGAATCTGGTAAGACTGATGTGGTTGCTTTCCATATTGTCACCATGGGTTCTACGGTCAGCGAAGCATCAGCGAAGCTGTTTGCTGACAATAATTATCGTGAATATCTAGAGCTCCACGGACTGTCGGTGCAATTAACTGAAGCTTTAGCAGAGCATTGGCACGCTCGTATGAGAGAAGAGTTGGAAGTTAAGTCAGAGGACTCATCAGACCTGCAGGGAATTTTGGATCAGGGTTATCGAGGATCACGATATTCATTTGGATACCCAGCTTGTCCAGATCTCGATCAACAAGTACAACTGTGCGAACTATTGGATCCTGCACGAATTGGAGTCGAACTATCCGAAGAGTTCCAGTTGCATCCTGAGCAATCTACTTCGGCAATTATTGTTCATCATCCCGAAGCAAAATATTTCAACGCTAATTAATTTTTATGACCAGTAATTTTTTCGAGGCGGTCTTCTTCGACATGGATGGCCTCATGGTCGATTCAGAACCCGAATGGCTTTTGTCCGAAACTGAAGTTACAGCCGCTTATGGGTATTCGTGGTTAGAAACAGATCAGCTTGCCTGCTTAGGAGGACCGCTTTCAAAAGTTGGTCAGTACATGTTCGATAAGTGCGGGCAACAGCAGTCGCCACAATTTTTTACTCAAACTCTCATCGATACCCAGGTAGCAAGGATGCGCGGAAATACGCCCACCATGCCTGGGGCTGTCGAACTGGTTCGTGAACTGCAATCTAGAGGGATAAAGTCGGGATTAGTTTCGGCAAGTCCTAGAATCATTGTTGATGCAGTTCTAGATAACTTGGGACACGATCTCTTTCCTTTCTCAATCAGCTCTGATGATGTCACGAACACAAAACCACACCCGGAAGGGTATTTAAAAGCAGCATCAATTAGCGGTTCGGATATCTCCAACTGTTTGATTTTTGAAGATTCCCTAACTGGAATGACCGCCGCGATCGCAAGTGGTGCCTACTTGATTGGTGTTCCACATCTGGTTTCTATAGAAGAGTCCGAACGTGTACGCGTTATTGAGTCCTTGGAACAACTTTCTTTTGCAAAATTAGCCAAGTTACACAGTAACTTCGCAGCAGCTATTTAGGAGATTTATCTAGATTAGCTGTTATGTGCAGGACAAATGTTTTTGAAGTAACACCAATCACACAAACGTGATGGTTTAGCCGGCCAGTATTGCTTTTCAATAGAAATAAAAATGTCTTGGGCGACTCGACGTAATACCTTTTCGGTCGATTCAAGTTCAGCCATCGTTGGATTACTTTTGATCACTTTCCCATCACCTAAATAGATTAGTTGCAAAAGACGTGGGAGTACGCCGTTGTTCTTCCAGTACAAAAGAGCGTATACGCGTAATTGGAATAAAGACTTTTCCTGCCAAGCAGGTTTAGGAGCTTTGCCCGTTTTGTAATCGACAATTCTTACTTCACCCGTTGGTGCAACATCCAAGCGATCAACGTAGCCATGCAAGTAGACATTTGTATCAAAATCATTCTCTAGATGCATTTCGCGGTGAGTTGCTTCGAAGGTAGTTGGATTCTCCAAAGAGAAATATGTGGTTAGTAACGACGAAGCTCTGTCCAACCATTCCTTTTCATTTGTAACCATTCCGACAAGCTCTGGCTTATCGGCCAATTGAGCACTCCAGCGTGATGGCAATAGATCCACCGCGGACTCAACCGTTCTTCCGGCTGCCGGAATCTCAAACAAGTCCTGAAGAACGGTATGAACCAATGTGCCTCGTTCGGCATCCAAAGAAGGTGGTTCGGGTAATTTATCGATCTTGCGGTATTTATATTGCTGCGGACAGTTTTCGTACTCGCTGACTGCACTTGGCGATAGCCGCAAAGAATGTTCGTTACTCACCTGGCTGAAGATACTCGTACTTGCTGTATTAATTTCGCCTAAGATACTCCCGTGTCTAACCTTGGGTATTTTGGAGCTGGCGATCGAATTCAATTGACCGATCCCAAGGGAAAGTTGTACAGCTTTACGATTACGCCAGGCAAAGAATGGCACACCCACAAGGGTTGGATTACTCATGATGATCTCATTGGCATACCTGAAGGTTCAGTAGTCAGCACCACAGCGGGTTTGAAGTTTACCGCCTTTAAACCTTTACTAGCGGATTACGTTTTGACGATGCCTCGCGGCGCAACAATTGTTTATCCAAAAGACGCGGCAATGATTATTGGTGTGGCAGATATCTATCCAGGATCTCGAGTCCTCGAGGCCGGCGTAGGAAGTGGGGCATTAACAATGTCTCTCTTGCGAGCAACAGGACCCACTGGAAAAGTTCATTCAGTCGAACGTCGCGCAGACTTTGCAGAAAACGCACGATCAAATATAGATGCATATTTCGAGGGCCCGCCTGATAACTGGAGTTTGGTTGTTGGGGATTTGCAAGATCAAGATTTTGATTCTGAATATGACCGAGTGGTCTTAGACATGTTGGCTCCGTGGGAGTGCGTAGATATCGCTGCTAAAGCTCTTCGTCCAGGTGGAGTTTTTCTCGCCTACGTTGCAACTACCACTCAATTATCTGCAACCGCCGAAGCACTTAAAGAAGATGGTCGATTCACCGAACCCGAAAGTTCTGAGACGCTGGTCCGCGGTTGGCACCACGAAGGTTTAGCTGTACGTCCTCAGCAGCGAATGATTGGCCACACGGGATTTCTTATCCAAAGTCGACGCATGGCACCAGGGGTTGAAGTTCTTGCTCGTCGCCGTCGACCAGCGAAGGGTGCATACGGTGTCTCGGAAGATTGAACGGCTCATTAACCTCACAATCGCACTACTGGCTACACAAAGATATCTGACAAAATCTGAGATTTTTAGATTTGTTGAAGGCTACGAAGGAAGCGCTGAAACAAAGGAGCGCATGTTTGAACGAGACAAAGATGATTTACGAAATTTGGGAATCACGATCGATGTAGGCAGTTTTGATCCTCTTTTTAATGATGAAGCCGGTTATCGAATTAAATCTGAAAATTACCAACTCGATCTTGGCGAGATTACCCCAACTGAGATCTCGCTGCTTTCCTTAGCTGCCGAAGCGTGGCAAGGGGCAGCTTTCGCCGACGCTGCACAAAGTGCAATGCTGAAGTTAAGTGCAATAGGTGTACCTGCAGATCCGATAGATATTCCTGGGTTGTCACCCAAACTTTCCAACAGTTCTAAAGAGTTGGAAGTAATTACAGATGCGATTGCACACTCTAACTTCTTACATTTTGCGTATCTCTCTACTAACTTAGAATCGGTAGATCGCTCAATAGTTCCGATCGCGTTATCAAATCGATCAGGATATTGGTATGTATCTGGAGTCGATCAAGAGATTCAAGAAGTAAGAACTTTTAGACTAGATCGAATTGTGGGTGTTATTGAACTCCGTAAAAATAAGAACGATTTCGAATTTCCCACCAACTTTGATTTAAAGCAAGTTGATGCAACGGTTGCAAACCGAATGGCTGTAATCGACGTACGAAAAGGTAAGGGTCATGCCTTAAGAACGCTCGCTTCTTCTACCAAGGATTTGGGGGAGTGGGATCAGATTAAGGTTCCGATTCATTCGATCCAGTCACTTGCATCGGAAATACTGTGGCATGGTGAAGATGTTTATGTGCACGAACCAAATGATCTTCGTCAATACATAGTTGATCAACTACATGCTTTGGTGGCAAATCATGAGTAAAAATGTTTCCGCGCCCCTTTTAAGAACCGCCAGATTGCTGGATTTGGTCCCATTTCTCAATACACATCAAGGAATAGCGCTTAAAGAATTAGCAAAGCACTTCGATGTGTCGCAATCGCAAATGAGCGCAGACCTGACAACTTTGTGGATGTGCGGGTTGCCGGGATACACCCCCCTTGAGTTGATGGATCTCGAATTCGAATCCGGATTTGTAAGCATCAAAAATGCAACGACTCTGTCAAAGCCACGAAAAATCTCCTTTCACGAGTCGGTCGCATTAATGCTAGGTCTTGATCTGATTGCCTCATATTTGCCAGAAGAGCGTCAAGATCTGCTCTCTGCAACCCAATCGCTACGAGAGCGTTTAACTAAGATATTGGGCATCCCAATCAAGTTGTCAGTTGCAACAAGTACATCTGGAGCTGTGTCAACAGCAATCGCACATGCAGTTCGAACAAACGGTGGATTGGTTATCCGTTATCACTCAATGTATAGAGATCTCATTACAGAACGGACAGTCATGCCCGTAGATGTATATCAAGAGAATGGCAATGACTATGTGCGTGCCTACTGCCTTACCGCACTTGATTACCGAGAGTTTCGTCTCGATCGAATAGAGCAGGCAACACCAACAACTGTTACCGCCACTCACCAGCAGGGAAAAAGCGCTACTGAGAAAATTAGATTTGCTCTATCAGTTATGAAGGCGTCTAGAGATGTTACTGAACGTTTTGCAATAGCAAACATTGAGATAGGAGAGACGGTAGAACTCTCCTCATATTCGAAACAGTGGATCGAAAGATCGGTGATGGCCTCAGGTGGGGCGGCACACCTAGAAACGCCCTTAGATATTCGAGCCGAAATCGCAAGGAAGGCCCAACTGGTGCTCAATCGTTACAAAGAGGCTTAATTTCCACTTTTAACCAGCGTGGCTCTGGTGTAACCTTGGACTAATCATTAGCCAAGGAGTAGGTACTATGAATTTAGGTCCAAGAGAAATAGTTATTCTTTTAATTGTTGTCCTCGTTCTATTTGGCGCTAAGCGTTTGCCTGATTCTGCACGCTCACTTGGTCGCTCAATGCGCATCTTCAAGAGCGAAATGAAGGAAATGAAAGCTGATGACGGCGCGATAGAAGAAACCGACAAAACAGAGAAGTAATTTGATGGCACCGGCAAATGAAGCACGGATGCCAC
>DAISII010000001.1:0-211 GCA_036822115.1 Candidatus Planktophila sp. | reverse complement strand
GATGCCACTGTTAGACCACTTACGCGAATTACGAAAAAGAGTACTTCGTTCTGCAATTGCTGTATTAGTTGCTTTTGGTGGTGGGTGGTATTTCTACAATTCAATCATCACTACCTTGGCTAAGCCTGTATGTGATTTGAAAGCGGCGCAACAAGCAGGTTCGGCCAGTTGTGGTGCGTTATACATCAGCGGTGTCTTAGGTCCCTTTGAT